>QNAD01000072.1 GCA_003641345.1 Candidatus Zixiibacteriota bacterium
AACTGCTATAGCAGTATAATCACCATGCGATCCCCAGCGAGCTTGCATAGTATCAGACTGTCCGATTTTAGTCGGCAAACCAGTCGAAGGTCCACCTCGTTGCACATTAACAACTACGCATGGGGTTTCAGTCATATATGCATAACCAATATTTTCAACCATCAACGAATACCCGGGACCTGAAGTAGCAGTCATAGACTTACGTCCTGAAATAGATGACCCGACAACAGCTGCTATTGAGCCTATTTCATCTTCCATTTGAATAAAACGACCACCTCTTTTAGGTAATTCTCTTGAACAACCTTCGGCAATTTCTGTCGAAGGAGTAATAGGATATCCGGCAAAGAATGTCAATCCTGAATATATTGCTCCTTCTACGCAAGCGGCATTACCCTGAAGCATTTTTTTCTTTTTTTCAGCCATTTGCCATCATCCTTATTTATAATTAGAGGTTATTGCAAAATCAGGACAATGAACCCAACATATTGTACATTGAGTACAACTTTCAGGTCTAACCTGAACAGGTTTACCATCCCGATCCGGCTCAAACACCTGAGTCGGGCACATTGCAATGCAAAGGTTACAAGCTTTACACCATGTAAGATTAATTTCCAACGGCATAGGACCATTGGAATAATCATATTTTGATTTTACGGCAGGTTTTTTATCACCTGCCATTTTTGAATCACTCATTTATATCCTCAAGAGTCTATAATATTAAATTATTTCTTTTTCTTATTTGTTGTTTTCTTTTTAGCCACTTTCTTAGCGGCAGTTTTCTTGCTACCCTTCATCAACTCTTTTATCAGTCCAGGTATTTCAATTGGTGAACCGGCAACAGGAATTCCTACTTTATTTAAAGCTGCAATCTTTTCTTTAGCTGTTCCGGTACCACCCGAAATAATAGCTCCGGCATGTCCCATTCTTTTCCCGGGGGGAGCCGCCTGACCGGCTATAAAACTTACAACCGGTTTAGTAACATACTTTTTAACATATTTTGCCGCATCTTCTTCGTCGGTACCACCAATTTCACCAAGCATAACAATCGCCTTGGTCGATCTATCAGCTTCAAAAGCTTCCAGACAATCAATAAAATTAGTTCCAATCACTTGGTCTCCACCAATACCAATGCAAGTGGATTGCCCCATATTATTACTGGTTAGTGCCCAAATAGCTTCATAAGTCAACGTTCCGCTACGAGAGACAACGCCGACATTCCCTTTTTTAACAATCGAACCAGGCATAATACCAACTTTTGATTCCCCGGGGCTAATCAACCCTGGACAATTTGGACCTATCAAGCGAGCTCCTTTTGATTTCACAAAAGGATAGACCTTCATCATTTCATTTGCCGGAACACCTTCAGTAATACAAACTACTAATTTTATTCCGGAACCAACTGCTTCAAAAATAGCATCCACGGCAAATGCTGGTGGGACGTAAATAACTGAAGTATTAGCACCTGTTTCACTAACAGCATTTTCAACCGTATTAAAAACCGGAATTCCAGCAACTTTACTGCCGCCTTTACCGGGAGTTACACCACCAACTACATTGGTTCCGTATTCTTTCATTTGCTCGGCATGAAATGAACCATCCCTACCGGTAATTCCCTGTACAATCAATTTTGTTTTCTTATTAATAAATACTGACATTTTCTATCCTCACTTATTTCACTTCAACTTTGCCAAGTTCAATAGCTTTTTTCACAACATCATCCAAGGTATCACCAAAGGGCAAATTAACTTTTTTCAGAATCTGCTTTGCTTTTTCTTCGTTGGTTCCGGTTAATCTAACAACAACCGGAACATTTGGTTGTAATTCTTTAAATGCCGCAATAATTCCATTTGCAACATCATCACAACGAGTAATACCACCAAAAATATTAATCAGGACTGCTTCCACTTTCGGATCAGATAGAATAATTTTCATAGCTGTAACAACTTTTTGCGGATTCGATGACCCACCGATATCCAAAAAGTTAGCAGGGTCTCCACCGTATCGTTTCACCAAATCCATAGTTGTCATAGCAAGTCCGGCACCATTCACAATACAACCGATATTTCCGTCCAGTTTCACAAACGACAAATCACCTTCTCTTGCTTCGACCTCGGACGGGTCTTCTGAATCAATATCTCTCATCTCTGCAATCTCTTTTTGGCGATAAAGAGCATTATCATCAATATTTAATTTAGCATCAATAGCAACTACTTCACCTGCAGTATTTGTAATAAGCGGATTTATTTCAACCAGAGATGCATCTACATTCCAAAAAACATCATATAATTTAAGAATAATATCTGTAGCTTTTTTAACCTGTGAAGGCTCCCTATAAAGTTTATAAGCTAGATTTCTGGCTTGATAATATTTGAGCCCTACAACCGGATCAACATATAGTTTGGAAATCTTATGAGGAGTTTTTGCGGCTACCTCTTCAATATCCACACCACCGGCTGATGAAACCATAATAACCGGTTGCTTTGTGGCTCTATCCAAAATTATGCCAACATAAGATTCGGTAATAATATCTTCAGCTACTGTCACAAGCACTTTCTTAACGGTCAAACCTTTAATATCCATCCCGATAATTTTCTGCGCCAAAACCTTTGCCGCTTCCGGTGTCTCCGCATACTTAATACCGCCTGCTTTTCCACGCCCTCCCACATGCACCTGTGATTTAACCATTACAGGTTTTGCATACTCGACAGCCAAATCATAAGCATCTACAGGGTTAGTAACAACCTTACCGGGGGGAACCGGAATACCTGCAGCATCAAAAACCTCTTTAGCTTGGTACTCGTGAACCTTCATATTTTATCCTTTATCATTTTTATTATTAATAAATTCATCTGTATATTCAATTAATTTATTTTTTGTGTTATCTTCAGGATCATCCAAAACTTTTTCCATCAAATAATTTAAAACCTCACCAATTAAAGGTCCTTCCGGTAATTGATATAATTCCATCAGGTCGTTGCCATTTAGAGCAAGGTCACCAAATCCAAAAGGAGGTTTTTTCTCAAGTTCGTCACGAACTCTCTTCTCAAATATATCCACATCCTCATTTGATAAACCCGTACCCTGAGCGATAGTATCGGCACGACGCAATTCAAGCAGATCAAATATAAACTCAACAGTAGTTTTTCTTATTAAGCGACGAAGTCCCTTATCGGTAACATCGGTTGGAAACATATGTCTTTCTATCAGAATTTCAACTTTTCTTATTAGTTCATTCGAATATCGTAACCTATTTAAAACTCTCTTAGCTGTTCTGGCTCCAAAAGTATCATGTCCGTAAAATGAAGCACCCTTCTCTACAATCCGCTTGCATTGCGGTTTATTTATATCATGGAAAAGTGCCGCAAGTCTCAAACTAATATCTTTTGGACATTCATCTATAATTCGAAGAGTATGCTCATAAACATCGTAAGCATGATACGTTCCAGGTTGGTCAACACCGATACAATTAACTAACTCTGGTAAAATTTCTTTTAGCAATCCTGACTTTTCCATCAATCTAAAGCCTATCGATGGTTTGTCAGATAATTCTAAAAGTTTATTCAGCTCTTCCGCTATCCTCTCTGGAGAAACAGTAGTAATCAATGAAGCATAAGTTTTCATCGATTCAAAAGTATCAGCCTCTATTTCAAATCCGAATCGTGCGGCAAATTGAATAGCTCGAAGCATCCGCAATGGGTCATCTTTAAAAGAGTCAGGATATACAATCCTAATTTGTTTTTTCTTTAAATCATTTAGCCCGCCAAGTGGGTCAATTAATTCTCCACCGCTTAAATCAAGTGCCATAGCATTGACAGTAAAGTCTCTACGTCTTAAATCTTCTTCAACACTGATTGATGGATTAAAAACAACATCAAATTCTTTATGTCCGGAACCTATCGAATATTCTGTTCTGGGTAGGGCTATATCAAAAGTATGCGGTTTTCCGTCAATAAATTGAGTGAACTTAATCACGCCAAAACTCTGTCCAACGAGATTTAATTTTCCATGCTGTTTAAGAATGTTAGTAAGTTTTTCATATGAAATACCAGTAACAAGATAATCGTAATCTTTTGAAACTGGTGTCCTGTCCATATACTTATCCCTAACCGTACCCCCAACTTCGTAAATCTTCCCATATCTCAAAATTTCATTGACTGTATCTTGAGTGAGTTTACTCATATCAGTTAGGTATAATTCTTGTACCAGCATCTCCATCAATCGCTATCGCCGCATTCTCCAAAGAGGTTATCGTTACCAACTTACCGCCATTTTCCAGAAATTTTATCGCTGAGTTAATTTTAGGACCCATCGACCCAGCAGGAAAATGGCCATCATTGTTATAAGCTATCAATTTTTCTAGTTTTATAGTATCTATATTTTGTTGATTTTCTTTACCAAAGTTAACTGCAACTTTTTCTACCGAAGTTAATATTGCCAGTATTTCCGCTCCAATTTCCTTGGCTATTACGGCAGAAGCAAAATCTTTATCGATAACAGCATCGATTCCTTCCAAATTGTCATTCTCATCAATATATACGGGAATTCCACCACCACCACCAGCAATTACAATAGCACCGCTTTCAACTAATTTTTTAATCATTTCTGATTCTACCGCTTGCAAAGGCATTGGTGAAGGTACAACTCGTCGCCATCCACGATTAGAATCTTTTTTTAAAATCCATCCCCTGGTCTCTTTGTAAATTTTTGCTTCTTTTTCAGTATAAAACTGTCCAATAAATTTTGTTGGGTTTTTTATTGCTGAATCATTTTCATCAACAATCATTTGAGTTATGATAGTTACCACCGGACGATTGATACCTTCTTTATTTAAACGATTCCGTAAAGATTGTTCAATCATATACCCCATGCCACCCTCGGTATTGGCAACCAGCACACCCAACGGCAGTACAGGAGCCTTACCTCGAGAAAGTTCATTACGCAGCAATTCATTGCCAACCTGCGGTCCGTTGCCATGAGTAACCACCAAATTGTATCCCCTACGAACCAATTCAACGATACCATCTAATGACTTTCTGGTATTAGCAAATTGATTTGCAATCGTATCTTCCTGGTCAGAACGAGTAATTGCATTTCCCCCCAACGCAACCACAGCTGTCTTATTAGTACCCATTAATAATTATAACCTTTATAACACTAAAAAATAAAGGGTCGGCATTTTGCAACCGACCCCTTGTTCATCTTATTTCTTTTTTGCCGCCTTTTTACTTTTAGATTTTGCGAAAAAATCATCTAATAAATCAGCAATATTAGGTGTTCCTATTTCTTGTAAATCGTAGAACACACGAACAGCCGGCTTTTTAATATTGACAATCCGACTCAAATCAATCGGAGTAGCAACAATAACCAAATCACACTTTGTTTTGTTAATTGTTGCTTCCAAATCTTTAACCTGCTGATCGCCATAACCCATCGCCGGCAATAAAATACCAATATCCGGATACTTTTCAAAAGTAGCAGTAATTGATTTCACAGTATAAGGTCTGGGATCTACTAATTCGGCGGCACCATATTTCATAGCGGCTACAACACCTGCACCATATGGCATTTCACCATGAGTAAGAGTTGGTCCATCTTCAACAACCAAAACTTTTTTACCCCTAATATCCATCGGTCTATCAACCATAACCGGTGAAGCGGCATCGACAACGATTGCATTCGGGTTATATGCATTAATATTAGAGCGAACTTCATCAATATTCTCAGCATCAGCCGAATCAATTTTATTGATTACAACAATATCAGCTAACAACAAATTATTTTGTCCGGGATAATAACTTATTTCATGGCCTGGACGGTGAGGATCAACAACAGTGATTGTCAAATCAGGTTTATAAAATGACATGTCATTGTTTCCACCATCCCATAAAATGACATCTGCTTCTTTTTCTGCTTCACGAATAATCATCTCATAATCAACACCGGCATAAACAACGATACCGTTGACAATATGAGGCTCATATTCTTCGCGTTCTTCGATAGTACATTTATGTTTATCAAGATCTTTCAAATCACCAAATCGTTGACAGGCTTGTTTAGCCAAATCTCCGTATGGCATAGGATGACGAATAGCGACAACTTTTTTACCTAATGCCTGAAGGACCTCAGCTACTTTACGTGTAGTTTGAGATTTTCCACATCCGGTTCTAACAGCTGTTACGGCAATAACTGGCTTAGTTGATTTAATCATAGTCGGATCTCCGCCTTCAACTGCAAAACGAGCACCGGCAGACATAACCATTGCCGCTTTTTCCATAACCAATTGATACGGAATATCAGAATAAGAGAATATTACTTCATCAATTTTATGCTTTTCAATTAGTTCAATAAGCTTAGATTCATCATAAATTGGAATACCTTTTGGATATAACTTGCCAGCTAATTGGGCAGGATACTTACGTCCATCAATATCAGGAATCTGCGTTGCAGTAAAAGCAACGATTTCTACGTCAGCATTATCACGATAAAGAACGTTGAAGTTATGAAAGTCACGTCCGGCAGCTCCCATGATAATTATTTTCTTTTTAGCCATCATTTATCTCCATTTCATTTTTTCAATTTACTAATTTAACTTCAATAATAAAATTCCTTATTACTTTGAGACATTCAAATAGAAGATGCTCTCCAAATATACAGAATCAAATATAGTAACAAAAATCCTGTCAAATGTGAATTTATGTATTTACAACGAGCCAAAACCTATACCCTCAATTACTGATTATCAATCTGAGGTCTTTGCAAAGTACCAGAAAAATCAACATATACAGATTTCCATTCGCTAAATACATCCAAAGCAACGGCAGAGGCTTCACGATGACCATTGCCAGTCTCTTTAGTTCCGCCAAACGGCAGATGCGTTTCCGCTCCTATAGTCGGGGCATTAACATAAAAGATTCCTGTATTCACATCACGCATAGCAGTATATGCATTGTTTACGTCCTGAGTAAAAATAGAAGCCGAAAGTCCATAAGGAGTATCATTCGCCATTTCTATCGCTTGATTAAAATTATCACAAACAGCAATACCAAGCACCGGACCAAAAATTTCTTCTTTCCAAATACGCATATCCTGTGTAACACCACCAAAAACAGTAGGTTGCACAAAATAACCTTTATCATAATCACTTCCAGTAAGTCTTTCACCACCGGACATGAGTTTCGCTCCTTCATTCTTACCAATCTCGATATACTTTAGAACTGTATCAAGTTGTGATTGGCTTATTGATGGTCCCATATCTACCGATTCATCAAGACCATTGCCAACTTTTAATTTTGAGACACGTTCAACAATTCGTTTTGTGAATTCTTCAACTATATCTTTATGGCAAACTATCCGACTAGTAGCTGTACAGCGTTGTCCCGTCGTTCCAAACGCACCCCATAAAGCACCATCAACAGCTAAATCCAATTTAGCGTCGTCCATTACAATCTGAACATTTTTTCCGCCCATTTCCAGACTGGCATGTTTGAATGAAGAGGCACAAGATTCTGAAACCTTGCGGCCTATTTCGGTTGAACCTGTGAATGATACAATTTTAACAGCTGGATTTTGAATTAGCGGATTACCAAGTTTAGAACCGGAACCTGTAACCATGTTGACAACGCCATCAGGGATTCCTTCTTCCTGACAAATCCTCATCAAATTAACCACTGATAAAGGTGTATCAGTAGCCGGTTTAATAACAATCGTATTTCCACAAATCAAAGCTGGCATCATTTTCCAGGAAGGGATTGCCATCGGGAAATTCCAAGGTGTAATAAAAGAACAGACACCAAGAGGCTGACGAACAGTCATATTGAATTTGTTTTCCATCTCCGAAGGAGTCGTCATACCAAACAACCGACGACCTTCGCCAGCCATATAATATGTCATATCAATAGCTTCTTGGGTATCACCACGGGTTTCGTTAAGAACCTTTCCCATTTCACGAGTCATATCTTTTGAGAACTCTTCTTTATGTTGCCACAATTTGGAAGCGACATTATAAAGGATCTCCCCTCTTTTGGGAGCTGGTACTAATCTCCATTTTTTATATGCTTCCGAGGCGGCATTAATAGCATCCTCAACATCCTGTGCGTTTGATTTTTGAAAAACCCCAACAATTTCATCCGTATTGGCAGGGTTACGATTTTCATAAGTTTCACCTGACTTAGAATCTACCCACTCGCCATTAATAAAATTTTTGTAAACTTGTTCTTTACTCATGTAACATCTCCTATATTCAAAAAACACTTAATTTTAGGCCAAATATCACCATTGTGAATTTATTCACAGTAATGAAATATAACCGACAAATATATAAATTAGGTATCTGTTGTCAACCGATTTTACAATAATTTTCCCTTGTTACTCAATGACTTACAGTCTAT
>QNAD01000073.1 GCA_003641345.1 Candidatus Zixiibacteriota bacterium
CCCAATACAAATGATGTTTCAGAAATCATATTAAACTCAGCAATTAATTCTATGGCTTCTCTGGATTCTGATACTGTAATTTCTTTATTGATTTTATCCAGTGTTTCTTGGTCAGTAGCCTCGGCACCAACATAAATATGAATTACTCCTGATTTTCTATATTTATCTAAAATATCTTTATCTCTGTTAATATCTTCAACTCGTGTTTCTATAAGTATATAGCTATTTAGTTTAGCGCTGATGATTCTGTCGAGTAATTCTTCCCAACGGTCCCTGTCATAAGTAGGATATTCATCAGTAAACAGGAAAACATTAATACCTAATTTAGAATTAAGATATGACATATCTTTGACAACTTTTTCCGGTTGCCGCCCCCGCCATATTTTATTCCAAAATTTTTGCTGAGAACAAAAAGTACAGCCAAAGTTACACCCACGCGAAGTTGAAACCGCACCCAGTTTTGAATTGGGAATAACATAATATTTATATAAATCCCAATCTAAAAGTTTCCAGTCTGTTTCCAGGGAATCAATTTCATCAACGAAAGGAAGCATCTTATTGACTTTTATTTTGCCATCTTCTCTAAAAATCAGATTTGGTGTTTCGTGTCGTTTATCAAGGTCATCAAAATTTAACAGGAATTGGCATAGTGAATTTTCTGCTTCGCCAGAAATTATATAATCAATTTGATTTTTGTCATCTTCGAAAATCTCTTTAAAGCTAAAAGTAGGATGCACTCCACCGATTAATGTAGTACAATTTGGTTTTATTTTTTTTGCCAATCCACAAAGTTGATGAGCATCGGGGAAGGTTGGGGTTATACTTGTGGTAGCTAATATATCGAAATCTGTTTTTTTGAGATGCTTTTCAATATCTTTAAAATTATGCCGAATTGTCATAGCATCGTATATCTCAACTTCCCATCCTGCCTTTTTAGCCTGTGTTCCTAAATATATAAAACCTAATGGTGGCCAGCTTCCGGCAACTTCCACAACTCCGCAATGGTAGGGAGGGGTAACAAAAATAATTTTCTTTTTATTTTGAGCCATATTTTTTAATGTACTTTCTATGTACTACAAGTCCGAATATAGTTACGGAAATTAAAAATAGATGCTTAATAACTAAAGCGGCTATTTGTCCTTTGCCAACAGCAGGATTCCACTCAAATTCCATGAAAAAGATTGCCCGTGGAATTCCAGCTAATATTATATAGGCTAAAGCACCATATGTAATATAGGACAATTTAGAGAAAACTCCGAACATCAACTGGTATTTATTTTCATTTTCGTCAAGTATTTTCCCAAGTATATAAACTACTGCTATATTTGAAGCCAGCAAAGCAGTTGCCAGGTCGTGAAAGTAATTGCTAATCATTAAAATTATATTCATAGCTAATATCTAAATTTAAAAATTTTCATCGCAACCGGATCAGCGATATAAATATTGAACCTATCCATATCTATGGCTATGCCTGATGGTTTTACAAGCAACGAGTCAGTATATGTTGCGACATAATAACCTTTAGGATTATACATGTGAATAGCAGAATTATTCGGGTCAACCACATGGAATCGTCCTTGAAAATTAATATAACTTGGGTCAAACTTGGTTGTATCCTGAAGCGATGGATCTATAATATTGTCCTGAGCAATTGCCTGTGGGGCAACTTTTAACATATTTGGAATAGTATCAAAATGGTAAATAAAATGCCCATTGCAAGTGTAAGCATGAACACTACCTGAAGATGCATCACCGATTATCATCCTGCCATCTTCGGTCACATATAAAGCAGATGGAAAATCAATTTTTTGCAACGTATCAGCCGGAATTGATAGAATCAATTCTCCTTTTTCTGTTATGCCCTCGGCATCAACTACGGATATTGCCAATACTCCTTTTTGCTTACTATCAGAAACATACAAAACACCACCAAAATAAAACAAGCTAAAAGGAGCCAATTCGGTAATACCGTCAGGCAATGTTCCAAATGAACTGATATAATTCCCCTGTCGGTCAAAAGTTACAATCACATGCTTGGCGTGATCAGTAACATAAATGAATGAATCAGTTACATTAAAAGCAGTAGGAAAAATAGGTGTGGGATCAGATAAATCAATAGTGCCGATTTGTTCTAATTTTGTGTTGAAAATATCAATTTTGGGCTTTTTTACGTAGCTGACAAATAGAGTATCTTTCAGATATTGTATTCTAACAGGTTTTAGTATTTCAGAACCAAGTTTTATTTGATGATCGGATACAAATTCAGGCAGTTTTTCAAACCTTGGTATTTGTATATCTTGTTTTCCACAAGAAATTATAAATAGTAAAAATATAATAAAGCCACAAAGTGGTTTAACCATAAACATGAATCGTTTCATAAACGTAACCTACACCCCATAGAGCAAAAATAACAGTTAATGCAGCAAAAATTGTCATCCAACAAAATAATTTATTAGACAATTTAAATCCTATTCTACTATGTAATACCAGACCATACAAAAGCCAACTTATTAAAGACCAGAGTTCAATTGGGTCCCATGCCCAGTATCTTCCCCAAGCATTATGTGCCCAGATAGAACCGGAAACAATCATGACTCCCCATAAAATCAGCCCAAGAATAACAAAATTTAATATCTGTTTGGGAATAGCTTTATATTCAGGGATTCTTTCCGCAGTTTTAATATGTTTCTGCAACCATTCTTCGCCCAATATATAAATTACTGAAAACGATGATGCTATTACAAAAGTAGCCGCTCCTGATGTTGCAAACGATGCGTGAATAAACAGCCATACATTATTCAAAGCGACAGATAATTGGGAAGATTCGGTAGGTAACGAGATTGACCAGCCAAGAAGCAAAAATGAAAATAGTGATACAGGTATTAGAATTATTAAAGAGCGGGAAGATACTTTCTGAATTATAAGATATGCCAGAAAAACTAACCAGACCGACATCGTCATTGACTCAAACAGAGTGACAAACGGAGGATGGCCACTTTGAATCCAGCGTAAAATTCCAAAAACTGTCAATGAAATAAAAGAGAGATAAAAAAATATTCTGGAGATTTTGAGATATGATCCCCTTTTTAATACAATAGATAAAATTGAAATAAAAAAAGTAACGGCGGTTGCTAATGTTGCCAACCAGTAAAAAATAGATTCTTGAGAACTCATTATATGTTTTTATTTTCTTTCCATATTCTTGGTATAAACCCGATTGTCATCCCAGCTAAAGCTGACCAAAACCCGAAAAAAATCAAGTTTAAAAAAGGGCTTTTAACAACGCTAACATAACACCATCGTCGAAGTTGGGGAATAGTTAAATTGTAATCATCGAACTTTACAGTCTCTTTTAACTTTAAGATACCAGTATATACCTGTTTCTGTTTATTTTCAATTTTAATATTAAAATGGGTTGAATCAATATTCTCTGTTGAGTCAAGAAGGACTTCGATATTAAACCGCATATTTTCCTGAGGAATATAAAGAAAATCCTTATGGATTTTCTCTCCCTTATTAATTTGTCTTGCGATTCTCATAAAAGCTGAGAGAATTTGAGTTGAATCATTTTTGAGTAAAACAACTTTAGGAGCAAAACCATGGTACATGCCATAATGGATCTCCAAATTATTCCATCTAAGGGGGTTATTTGTATAGATTATACTGTTTATTGGGTTAGCGTATTGGTCGGCTAAGATTGAAATATCTGCGGCTTCTGTATTAGCGTCGCCAATTTGAAGAGAAGTGGTAATATCATTCAGCGTTATTGAAAAATTGCTGTATTTTCTATTGTTTAATGGGCCATTAATGATTCTAAAATATGAACCCTGATTATCATAAACTGTTTGTCCTTCGGTTAGAGAAAATACACCTTCAAATTTATACAAATAATTTAATATAACCCCGAAAATAATTACAACTAAAGAGAGGTGGAATATTATTGACCCAAGATGCTTCGCTTTTAGAAGAGTTTTTTCAATTTTATAAACTGTTTTAAATCGTTTGAAATTTCCAACTGTCAAATTTAGAGCTAAAAGTCCAAGCAATACAAAAAACGGTGGAGCAGTGTAAATTCGGTCAAGTGCTAATTTGTCAATGATAAAATAATAGTCACCCAGTGATTCTTCCAAATTGATAATCTGATCTTCAGAAATATCTTTCTGGGGAATAATTGCAGAAAAAATTACATGGATAATTAAAAGTGAAATTAAAATAAAAGCTAAGCGGGTGGATCTGAAATTTATTTTCATTTTAAAAGTTAAATATTATTATCAATTAAAAACAATAAAAAACGGCAATTACAAAAGTAATTGCGACTAAATAGTTACAGTATTTACTAATATGCTTTATTAGAATGGCTTTTGCAAACCTCGGACCAACATTTCTTGGCAGTATAGTCCATATTGGCCATATAACCATTCACAAAACCCTCTACCGGTTGACCACTCCCAGCAGAGCCATCTTGTTCATTGTACACCCATTGTCGGTTCTGACCATGAACGTGTATCTGGCCATCAGGCGGAGTCCCCCCGGACCAGTCGATTGAGTTTAGTCCCAATCCACTCGTTGATGAATAGTCCCACATGTGGCAGGCAAAACAACCCTGGGGGAACTTATGTCTTCCATTGGTTGCAGGATGTTCTATAAAATTGCTTTCGAGAGTACGAAAAGACCAGTATCTCATCTCTTGGTGACAGACAAAACATAATGGAGTGCCGTCAATGCTGTTTGAGACAATCGTAGCCACCAGCATATGTTCAACATTGGAACCATGAGGGCCACTGGGATCGGCAAGATTATCAGACCGGTGACAATCGGAACAATAATTTATTTTATAAGTACCCCATGGCTCATTCATTGTATTTGTATTACAATAGGGATTATCCCCTGCCTGAATGATGGCATGGGTTGATGGATAATTCGGGTTAATCTCTTCAGCCAAATTGCGGTTACCGCTGGGGAGCGTAACATAATTTGAGTGGCATTTCAAACATATTTGATATTCTTTTGTGGCTGGTTCAACTTTGTTATAACCTGATGGAGCTGTAAAAACATTTGCATTATCTGTCGGGGTAGCAGGAGTTGGCCATGAAGTTGGTTCTACTCCCCAAACACCTTTTAAAGCACCGGAGACAAGATTGCTTGAACCGTCATGGGTTCCGGTCTGAGCGGCATGTGGATTATGGCAATCCTCACATTCCGCATGACGATTACCATCTCCTAAAGTTAACGCAGAGTCAGCTATACTATGTCTGCCTGAATATAATTTTGTCGGATGTGTAAATGTTCGTGTAAACGCTTCCTCAATATCCAGAGCATCGGGATTGGGGATACTTTGAACACCAAAGTAATCAAGGTTTGATCCTGCATTTGGATTCGAAGTAGTGGAGTGACATTTGAAGCAGAATTGTTCTTCTATGGGATCTGAAGGTGAAGCTACTCCATTCGTATCAAGTAATTTAATATAATCAGATGAATGAAAAGCAACTTTAAATGTAGAGCTTTGATAAGATTTAGTCATGTTATCATTGTGACATTTTGTACAATTTGCATTAAATGTTGATCCATCTGAAGAGTATGTTGTTGGTACATTATAGTTATGAGCATCGGATGCATCAAAGTCTGACTTTGGAACAAAATTGTGCGTATATGAGGATTTATGGGCACTATGACAACCTGCACATGAGGGACCGCTATGACAGGACAGACAAATACCGCCTAATCCAGAAGATGAATAATCTGAATTAGTTGAATGATTGCTATTACCGATAACCGGATCTGTATCATAATCTACTCTCAAGTTTTTCGCTCTTTGTCCTATCCCCGGATTCAAGTCATTTCTAAAAATATCATGGTCGACATGACAGGTCAGACAGTTTTTTATAACATACATTCCACTTGCACCGGGGCTGTAATTTGCATCGTCATTTGCCAATATGTGGCGATATGTTAATGAGGTACTGTCCATTGCATTGAAAATATTCGAATGACAAGAACAAGATATTCCTCCACTCGACTCAGCACCGGCACCCGGTGAGAAACCATCGGAATGAGTATGACAGGATTCCTTACAATTTTTAACATCTTGGCTGTGATTGGAAGGTTGTGAACCATCGTTTCGGTAATATTTGGTTGTGGTATGACAAACTTCGCAAACCTCACTATAAACTGTATTGCTACCATCTGCCATAGCTCCATGAGTATCAGACCCAGCGATTGGGTCAGGTGAATTATATGGATCACCAGTACCAAGAGTTTTGAAAAGAACCGGTTTGTCTCCAGAATTTGGAGTAGTTATAGTTTCTTTTACCATATAAATATTGGCTGAACCATGAGGTGTATGGCAAGTCACGCAGGTTTGCCCGTTATGATCAGCAAGGTTATGACAAGCAGAATTTGGACCGCCGCAATTATCAGAATTGTTACTACGATGTAACAAGTTTCCATCACCCAAAATAGCTGAGCTTGTTATAGTCAGTTCATTACTATTGGCAGTGTAATCATCGGTGACAGTTCCACCTTTTTGGTCATCGACAAAGCAATACAAATCATAATCACCAATGTTTTGGTCGTCAGGTGGATTCCATAAAACCGAGGCTTCGTAAGTGCTTCCGGACACATGGCGAATTCTCAGACCGTTTTGGTCATGAGCAGAATTATCAACAACTGTATATTCGGCAGAACCGGCATCACGTACTTTGAAAGTTACCAAAAATGATGCTTTACCCGGCATGTCTGTATCATCAAAGGTTGATTTTAGCATAACAAAATCAGACCCGATTCTATTAACACTGTTAGCGATTGCTTGAGTATTACCGGAACTGACAGTAGGTGTATTATTTGAAATAGCATCGTACAATTCAAGTTCATCAAGGTTGTTGCTATAAGTATCATAAGTTGTATCAGTGCCGTCATTAACATGAAAATATAAATCATAAACACCCAATATCTGGCCATCGGGCGGATCCCATGACACCGAGGCAGTATAAACACCGCCACCTAAATCAATAATTGTTACTCCTGCACCATTAGCGACATTGTCAGCAAGAATAATTTCTGCTGAATTGTCTGGATATCTCACTTTGAAAGTTGCCTTGAACACTGAAACTGCAGGAGCATCGGCATCAACAAAACTTGAGTAAATAGTAGTAGGGTTAGCGCCAATGCGTTCGATAGCTATCGGCGATGGGTACGTGTTATCTGTTGGTACAACTGGACTGCTGTTTTCACCGGATCCAGTGATTTGTAATTCATCTAAATTATTTGTATAATCATCGATACCTGATAATGACCCGTCGGAGACTTCGCAATACAAATCATAATATCCAAGTTCCATATTCTCAGGTGGATCATAAGAGATAGATACAGTATAAGAACCACCGCCGTTGTCGATTATACTCAAACCGTTTTGTCCATTGCTATAATTGTCAGCAACTGTATATATTGGGCTTGAGTAGGGAGCTCTTAGTTTGAAAATAACGGCAAAAGCTCCAATACCAGGTTGATCGGGATCGTTAAAAGTAGAACTAAGAATAATTGTCCCCACCCCAAATCTATCCTGAGTTGCCGGAGCAACCGATGTAATTCCTGCAGTAAATGTAGGTGCATCATTCGGATTAACATTATTAATTTCAAGTTCATCTAAATTATTTGTATATCCATCGATAGCATTATCAATTCCATCAGATACTTCAACATAAAGATCATAAGCGCCAATCTGCCAACTGTCATTTGGATCAAAATTATAAAAAGCAGTATATACACCGCCGCCTTGATCTGTAATAACTAGTCCATTTTGTCCATTTGTAGAAGTGCTGAGTAAAGTTATCTCAGTGCTATTATCGGGCTGTCGAATTTTTATCGTTATCAGAAAATCTCCAATCGGAGGGATGTCCGAATCATAGAATGAAGTATAAATTGTAGTTGTATCACCTTCAATTCGACTAACCGGGCTTTTTGTTGTTTTAGTATCTCCGGCTGTAATTGAAGGGATATTATTTGTAAAAACTTCTACGATTTCTAATTCATCACTATTATTTACGTAATCATCAGTTGTTTGGTCAGTACCGTCATTGACAATAGTTAATAAGTCATAAAATCCGATAGGTTGGGTGCTTCCAGGGTAAAAATTATATTGTGCAGTATAAGAACCACCACCATGATCGGTAATGGTTAAACCGGCAATGCCGTTTGGCCTATTATCAACCAGAATATCTTCAGTACTATTATCCGGACGTCGAATTTTAAAAGTAATAAATAAAGAACTAATATCAGGAATGTCAGAATCAGTAAAAGAGGCAGAGATAGTGGTAAAATCAGTTCCAAGTCTATTAACAGGTGAAACAGATACCACAGTAGCACCTGGAATAATAACGG
>QNAD01000074.1 GCA_003641345.1 Candidatus Zixiibacteriota bacterium
TTCCTTAGCCGACAATAATTTTGCTTTCTTAAGATAAGTTCTAGCCCAACCTACTCTATTTTGAAAAGTAAATTGTCGCCCACTTGGTAATTTTTCATTTCTATCTTCTTGAGTTAGTTTAAACTCTTTAGATAAAATTTGATATGTTTCATGCATAGTATGAATTTGTTTGTCACTTGCTAATCTAAGCAAAGGCAACATAAATTCATTAAATTTTGGGACTACCATATTCCTCCCCTCTTACAACGGGATGTTTCCGTGTTTTTTAGGCGGATTGGAATCTTTTTTTGTCTCAGGCATCTCAAAGGCTCTTATCAATCTCGGTCGGGTAGATTTTGGTTCAATCACATCATCAATATAACCGCGTGCCGCTGCTTCGAACGGATTGGCAAATTTTTCACCATACTCATCCGTTTTTTTCTGCAATTCCGTTTCTTGATTATCAGCGTTTGAAATTTCTTTTTTGAAAATAATCTCCACCGCACCTTTGGGACCCATCACCGCAATCTCCGCTGTGGGCCAGGCGTAGTTCATGTCACCCCGAACATGTTTGGAATTCATAACATCGTAGGCACCGCCATAAGCTTTACGAGTGATTACCGTTATTTTAGGAACGGTAGCCTCGCAGTATGCATAAAGAAGCATCGCCCCATGTTTTATAATTCCGCCGTGCTCCTGATCTGTCCCCGGTAAAAATCCGGGGACATCTTCAAAGGTCAGAATCGGAATATTAAAAGAATCACAGAACCGAATAAAACGGGCGCCCTTAACCGATGAATTAATATCAAGCACTCCAGCTAACACTGCAGGTTGGTTTGCAATAATACCAATTGAACGACCACCCAAACGGGCAAACCCAACTACGATATTTTCCGCAAAATCTTTATGCACCTCAAAAAATGAACCTTCATCAACTACCGGATTAATAACATCGCGGATATCGTAAGGTTGATTTGGATTTTCCGGAATAATTTTATTTAGTAATTCATCTTCTCTATCAAAAGAATCATTTGTCTCCTGATATGGTGTATCTTCTAAATTATTCTGCGGAATATAACTTACCAGTTTTTTTACTCTTGTGATAGTATCAGCTTCGTTTTCACAGGCAAAGTGACAAACCCCTGATTTTGAGGCGTGAACATCGGCACCACCTAATGATTCGGAATCTACTACTTCATGCGTTACAGTTTTAACCACATTTGGTCCGGTGACAAACATATACGAAGTACCTTTGGTCATAAACACAAAATCAGTAATAGCAGGGCTATAAACAGCACCACCTGCACAAGGTCCAAGAATCACAGAAATTTGCGGAACAACGCCAGATGCTAATGTATTGCGAAGAAAAATATCGGCATAACCACCAAGAGAAACAACGCCCTCTTGAATACGAGCACCGCCGGAATCATTAAGGCCAATTACCGGCGCACCTACTTTCATAGCCATATCCATGATTTTACAAATTTTTTCCGCATGTGCCTCAGATAGAGAACCGCCAAAAACAGTAAAATCCTGTGAGAACAGGAAAATCTTCCTGCCATTAATTTTCGCACAGCCAGTTATAACTCCATCACCGAGAAATTTCTGTTTATCCAGTCCAAAATCTTTAGAGCGATGGGTTACGAACATATCAAATTCTTCAAATGAATTTGGGTCCACAAGCAATTCTATCCGCTCACGGGCGGTTAGCTTCCCTTTTTTGTGTTGCGACTCTATTCTCTTTTCTCCGCCCCCAAGTTTAGCCTTCTGGCGAAGATTATCTAATTTATTTAATTTTTCTTCAAGTGACATTTAATATTTAATCCTTATTAAAATCATACAGATTCTACAAAAATCTTTTTCCCGTCCTGCTTTACAATTCCCAAAGGAATATTTATGTCATGGTCAAAAGCCATAACAACTTCATTTTCAATAATTTCCGGAAGCTTTTTTCGTTTTATAGCCATCGTATCCAACGGATACAAGTCCGTCGCCGGAACAAAAGGCACTTTTATGTGAGTACTTGATGGAAAAATATCGGCGTAATAATACAATTTATGATTGTCAGATTCAATTTCCAATGCAAAATGTCCACCGGTATGCCCACCTGTCCTCACCGCTTTTATACCAGGTAATATTTCTTTATCTAATTCAATTAGTTCCACTCTGTTTGCATCTTGCAAAACATAAAAGCGTTCAGGAATATAAACTGCCGATGTTCTTTCATTAGGATTTATGGCATCTTCCCATTCTTCTTTACTAATAATAATTTTAGCATTTGGAAAACGAGGCACTAATTTATCACCTTTAAACTTAACTGCTCCAGCGGAATGGTCTGTATGCAAATGAGTTAAAACCACATAATCTATATCATTAGTTGTTAATCCTGATTCAGCTAAACCGTCATCTATCATCGAAATATTATCGGTGTTATAAATTTTCTTCTCACGCTCGCTTAAAGTATCGCCCAATCCTGCATCAAAAATAATATTTTTCCCATGAGCCTTAAGCACAAACATGTTTGTAACCATCGGGATTAGATTATTTTTATCGGGAGGAATAAGTTTTTCCCACATCATTCGTGGAATGACACCAAACATACTCCCTCCGTCGAGCTTGAATTTCTGCTCGACGAAGGAAGTTATTTTAAATTGACCAATTTGCATTCAATATTAACGGCCGATTATATTACCGGCAATGACAAGTCTCTGAACCTCAGAAGTGCCTTCGTAAATTTCGAGGACTCTCTGGTCACGGTACAATTTTTCTATAATAGAAAATTCACCAATATAGCCATAGCCACCCCAAATCTGCATAGCTCGGTCAACACAGAAATTAGCTGTCTCGGTTGCATATAATTTAGCCATCGAAGCTTCTAAAGAATATCTCTCGCCATCATCAGCCATCTTAGCTACTTTATAAGTTAAACAGCGAGCGGCTTCTAAGCGAGTTGCCATATCAGCAATCATCCATTGAATAGCTTGTAGTTTGGCAATCGGTGCCCCAAAAGCAACTCTCTCTTTTGCTCTGGCAACCGATTCATCCAAAGCACGCTGGGCAATACCAACACCCTGAGCCGCCACACCAATACGGGCTGAATCAAGAGTACCCATCGCATACCGGAACCCTTTGCCAATGTCTCCCATTAAGTTTTCTTTAGGAACTTTGACATCTTTCAAAAATATTCCACCTGTTGTCGCCGCACGCATACCCATTTTATTTTTCAAAGTACGTGCTTTCCAACCTGGTTGATTAGTGTCAACGATAAAAGCTGAGAGTTTTGGTTTGTCTTTAATTTTACAGAAAAGAATCGCGATTTCCGCTACATCACCATGCATGATAAATATCTTTTCACCATTGATAAGATAATGATCATCCATCTCAACCGCTTCAGTTGTACAATTAGCGGCATCAGAACCGGCGTTCGGTTCGGTTAATACAAAAGCTGGAATCTTACGACCATTGACACAATCCGGAACATATTTTTTCTTATGCTCTTCATTGGCATAATAAACTATCGGATGGGTTGCCAACTCACCAACTGCCGTAAGCAGACCAACCGCCGCATCATAATAACAGAGTTCTTCTATGAGAGTAGCGTACTCAAGAAAAGATTTCCCCTGTCCTTCGTATTCTTTCGGTATGCAATACCCGATAAATCCAGCCGCACCAATTTTTTTATATAACTCGTGCGGAAATTTTCTCGGTTCTCCCATTTGGTCGAGTTCTTCGGAAATGGGAATAATTTCTTTCTCAGCAAATGCTTTTACTTCATCCCTAACTGCTTGCTGACGCGGATCTACATTTTTGTTCATCTTTCCTCCACTGACTCCTTATAATTTCATTTAAGTATATTTTACATCATCTGTTCATTAGATTTTTTTTGAGCTACTGCCTGTTTGACATATTCTACAGATTCAACTGTTGAGGTGCCGGGGGTAAAAATTTTATTTATCCCAAGTTTTTCAAGCTCAGCAATATCTTCATCGGGGATTATTCCGCCCCCAAATAGAATAATATCATCCGCCCCTTGATCTTTCATCCTGTCTAAAATAGCCGGAAACAAAGTCATGTGGGCACCGGATAAAATAGAAATACCAATAACATCCACATCTTCCTGAATAGCTGCATTGACAATCATCTCAGGGGTTTGTCTCAAGCCAGTATAAATTACTTCCATCCCGGCATCCCGAAAAGCGGCGGCAATAACTTTGATTCCGCGATCATGCCCATCAAGTCCGGGCTTGGCTAATAAAACTCTAATTTTTTTTTCTGTCATACGCTCAATTTATTTTCCATTTATTTAATTTACCAACATTTACGACACACTCATGGCGGCTGAGGTTTCTACATACTCACCCCAAGTATCACGCAATACATCGCACATCTCACCCACCGACACATACGCCCGGGAACAATCCATAATCGCTTCAAAAGTATTCCCGTCGGATAAAGCTACTTTACGAAGATTTTCCAACGTTGTTTTTACAGTGTCGTTATCCCGTTCCGCTTTTATCTTTTTACAAAACGCTACTTGTTCTTTTTCAACATTCCTGTCAATTCTCAAAACCGGAATATCAATTTTTTCGTTTTCTATCACAAAATCATTCACGCCGACAACTTTGCGATCATCTCTTTCAATCTCCTGTTGATAGCTGTACGCAGAACGTGCCAATTCACGTTGGAAATAACCGTCTTCAATACATTGCAACACACCACCCCGTCGTTCGATTTCCGCAAAATAGGCTTCGGCTTCTTCTTCCATCTTATCTGTTAGTGCTTCCACAAACCAGGAACCACCTAACGGGTCAACAGTATTAGCCGCACCGGACTCATAAGCAATTATTTGTTGAGTGCGAAGAGCTATTGTGACTGCTTTTTCACTGGGAAGAGCTAAAGTTTCATCCATCGAATTAGTATGCAAAGATTGAGTACCGCCCAAAACTCCCGATAAAGCCTGAAGAGCTACACGTGCAATATTGATTTCCGGCTGTTGAGCCGTCAAAGAACACCCAGCAGTTTGCGTATGGAATCGAAGTTTCCAACTTTTCTCGTCTTTGGCACCGTATTTGTCTCGCATATGACGTGCCCAGATTCTTCTTGCCGCCCGATATTTAGCAATCTCTTCAAAAAAATCAGAATGGGCATTAAAGAAATGTGATAAGCGGGGGGCAAAATCATCGACATTCATTCCGGCTTCAATAGCTGACTCTACATAACAGAATCCATCGGCAAGTGTAAAAGCTAATTCCTGAACCGCAGTTGCTCCTGCTTCACGAATATGATAACCAGAAATCGAGATTGTATTCCACTGAGGAACATTGTGACAACAATAATCCATCATATCAGTTATCAATCTAATCGAAGGCTTGGGAGGAAAGATAAACTCTTTCTGAGCTATATATTCTTTGAGAATATCATTTTGCAAAGTACCACGAACTTTTTTAAAAGGTACACCCTGTTTTTCAGCAACACAAAGATACATCGCAAGAAGAATCGAAGCCGGTGAGTTTATTGTCATTGATGTTGACACCGAAGCTAAATCTATTTCATCAAAAATAATTTCCATATCCGCTAGTGTGTCAACCGCCACTCCGCATTTACCAACTTCGCCTAAAGAACGGGAATGATCGCTGTCATAACCCATCAGAGTCGGAAGGTCAAAAGCAGTCGATAAACCACCACCGCCTTCTTTAAGAATCAGCTTAAAGCGTTCATTGGTCTGTTTAGGCGTTCCCATTCCGGCAAATTGTCGCATTGTCCAAAGTCTGCTCCGATACAAAGTGTGGTGCACGCCTCGGGTATAAGGAAACTGGCCGGGGTAATTAATATTTTCATCAAAATAATTATCTTTTTCAGAATTTTTGACTGAATCGGGAGTGTAAAGCTCATCAATATCTAAGCCCGAAACAGTAAAAAAACGTGGCATAGATTTTTTTGAGCGATATTTTGATGCTTTTTCATCCCATTGTTCAAGACCGTTTTTTAGTTGTTCTAGAAATTTCTTGCTGTACATAAAAATACTCCATCTAAATAATTTGTTAATTTAACCAAATAATTTCTGAAAATCAATAGTAGATGGTTGTTTTTTATACAAAAAACACAGATAAAATTAAGGGTTTCAACAAGATATTTGCGAAAAGTATCAGAGCTTTTTAAATTGCTCGTACAAATCATTACTAACTTCGTAGGGATCTTTTTCCCGATTGATAATTTCACCAATTAATCCTTCAAACGAAATTTTTCCGGATAATTGATCTGAAAATTCTACATAAAATCTGTTTTTGATGATATTTTGGATTTTACGCTCAATTTGCTTGCGTCGGCGAAGTTCAAACTGGCCATTATTGTTACAAAAATCATAATGCTCCATAATCGCATCACAGAGAACATCAATATTTTCATCTTTTGTAGCAATAGTTGGAATAATCGGAATATCCCAATCTATATTTTGATGGTTTTGCAAATGAAGTGAATAAGTTAGTTCATCTATCAAATTATCAGAACCAGGCCTATCAGCTTTGTTAACTACCATAATATCCGCAATTTCCATCAGACCTGCTTTCATTGTCTGAACGGCATCACCTGACTCCGGCACAATTGCAACTACGATTGTATCACAACTATCAATTATATCAAGCTCTACTTGCCCCACTCCAACTGTTTCAATAAGAATATAATCAAAACCAAAAGCATCCAGCACAACTGCAATGTTATCGGTTGACGATGCCAAACCACCCGATGCCCCCCGAGTAGCCATCGACCTGAAATAAATATTTCCCCCTGTCGGAACTTCGTTCATTCGCACTCGATCCCCTAAAAGAGCACCTCCTGAAAAAGGAGATGTTGGGTCGATTGCAACAACACCAATTTTCTTATCAATCCCGACTAATTTGTTTAAGATTCTATTAACTAAAGTTGATTTACCTGCTCCCGGAGGTCCGGTAACTCCTATCCTGACCGCATTACCCGCTTTCAAATATAACTTGCCTAAAAGTTCCTGATATCCATCCTTTCGATTTTCTACGAATGAAATCACTTTAGATAAAGCACGAACATCACCCTGATAGAATTTTTCGAGAACCGTCATTTTTTTATCCCAAACCGGTTGAAAGAGTACTCACCGTTGGTTTAATATCTTTTAGACGTATTTGTATTTTTGTAATATTGTTATAAGTGTTATATTCAACTACATAAACAACATCCACCAAACAACCTTCGGATGAAATATGTTTCACCATATCTCCAAAACCATAACCTATAACATCAAAAATGGCAGTCCCTTTGCGGATTTTTATTCTCAGGTGATTCCTTCCCACTGTATAAGGTCGCCCGACAACTTCACAATTCCGAGTTAAGAATACCGGTCTTGTATTTTGCGGACCAAATGGTGAAAAATTATCAATGGATTGTACTAGTTCATCGTTTATTGAAGATAATTCAATTTCACCATCAATGTTAAGCTTAGGCAAAATATCTTCTGAAGTTAAGCTAACATCGGAAACACTCAAGAAACGTTTTCTGAATTCTTCCACATTCTCTTGTTTAATTGAAAGCCCTGCCGCATATTTATGCCCACCATATTTAATTAACAAATCTTCACACTTCTTCAAAGCTTCACACAGATGAAATCCTGGAATAGATCTGGCTGAACCTTTTCCCACTCCATTGGTAATAGATATCATTACTGTCGGCAGATGATATTTTTCGACCAATCTTGAAGCAACAATTCCAATAACTCCCTGATGCCAACCTTCGCCGGCTAAAATTATTGCTTTGTCATTTTCCAAATCAGCAACTTCATACATTTGATCCATAGCATCCTGAAGAGTTGCCCTGTCAATCTCTTTCCGCCTTTTATTTTCAGAGTCAAGCTTTCGAGCAATTTCAGAAGCTACTCTTTCATCCCGAGTTGATAGTAACCTAACAGCCTCTCCCGCATCACCTAATCTTCCCAAAGCATTAATTCTTGGTGCCAAAATAAAAACAACCTGTCCGGTGCTAATATCTTTTCCCATTAAACCGGACACAAAAGTAAGTGATTTCAAGCCCGGTTTGGTCGTTCTTGATATCTGTTTAAGTCCAAATTTGGTGAAAATTCTATTCTCTCCAACCAATGGGACAATATCTGCGGAAGTACCCAAAGCAACTAAATCAAGATGTTGGTCTAATTCTGATTCATTTTGACTCATTGAACGATACAGCGCCTGAGCAAACTTATATGCAACTCCAACTCCTGAAAGTTCCTCGCCATAGGTACATCCAATTTGTTTAGGATTAATAACTGCACATGCTTTTGGAATTGATTCGCCTTGTTCGTGATGGTCAGTAATAATTACATCAATCCCAA
>QNAD01000075.1 GCA_003641345.1 Candidatus Zixiibacteriota bacterium
ACTCCGTTTGGAACGCCGAACGAATTTACATGCCTTAAAATTAACCCAAGATTCATGCACCCAAGATTAAATTGTCCGGCGATTTTTTCATCGGGAAAAATCAGCATATAAAAATTTGCTCTGGTGTCAGTGTATGGGATATTGAGTTTATCGAAGCAGTCCTTTAGCATTGCTAAAGATTTTTTATTAGTTTCCAAAGTTTTCGCAAGAAACTCATCATCGCTAAGAGCGGCGGTGGCGGCTTCTTGTGCAGGGAGGTTTGGCTCAAACGGAAGACGAACTTTATAAAGAACATCAATTAGATATTTGGGTCCAATAGCAAAGCCAATACGAATGCCCCCAAGACCATAAATTTTGGAAAGAGTACGGAGAACAATCATATTGTCAAATTCATAAGTAACCCCATCAGGATAATCAGGGTCAGAATCAGCGTATGAATAATAGGCTTCATCAAGTATTACCAGAATATCATTCCTGATTGATTTCATTAACTTTTCGAATTCAGATTTTTTGAAAATTACTCCGGTAGGGTTATTCGGATTAGCCAGATAAATTATTTTTGTCTTTGGAGTAATAGCTTTTTTGATTGCGTCTAAATCATAACCGTAATTTTTTAGCGGAACCAGTTTTAAATTTCGCCCCAATTTTTTAGCATTGACATATATTCCGATAAAGGTTCCTTCGGAAGTAACGATTTCGTCCCCTTCGTTAGAAAAAGAGATTATAACATCGGCTAATAAAGAATCGGTGCCATGTCCGCAAATGATACTGGTTCGGCGGAGATTATATTTTTGGGCAATAGCTTTTACCAAATTATATGATAAAGGATCAACATAGCGGTGGGTTTGTTCAATTGATTTTTGAGCCGCTTTGATTGCTTTAGGCGATGGTCCCAACGGATTTTCATTTGAAGCCAACTTAACAATTTTTTTCAAATTTTTCTCGCGGGCTAATTCTTCAATAGGTTTTCCGGCTTTATACGGGTGAAGAGTAGTGATGTGTCTTGCAAATTTAATCATATTATTCTCTTTATATTTATTCTCAATTATTTAATACTAATATAATTTATGAACTTCTGTTCAATAAAGAATATTACATTTTAATAAAAGTTATTAAATAATAAGAGATAGGGCAACCATTAAGGATAAAATGTTAGAATAATGATATCTATGAAGATTAATTTTTGAAAAATTTAGAACAAGATATTATTGGAGGAAATTATTTCTTTTTTCTAAAGAATGTACGTCCACCAATTAGTCCTAAACTAAAAAGAAGTAACGAAGCTGGTTCAGGAACTGATGAATTAGGATCACCACTAGAACCATTTGAAACATCATAATCAACATATAAAGTTGATGTTTGTAAACACACGCCCAAATCAAGAATAGGTGTCATTGAAACGTAAAGAGGCGAAGAATTCCAGAAACTATGATCGATCGACGTGATATCAAATGCCATCTCGGTATAATTAACCCAATGCCACCCAGTTATTCCAGACCACTGGAGGGTGCCACCAACATTAACAACTTCTCCGCCAATTCCAAGAAATTGATAGCCGGTAATTTCCAATTGTGCATTTGCTACGGTGAACTCATCAGGAACAGACATAAAATCAGGGCTTAACGTATGTCCCCAAGTTTCTGTATGTCCCCAATTTATGAACCCATCGGTAAATTCAACTGATGAAACATAGTTATAGCCCGATGCATCTATTCCGTAGTTATTTATCGATTCAATAAAAGAAAAAGCAGAAATTGAAGAGGTAGAAATAATTATGCTAAATATGACTAAAAATAAGGTACTTTTTCTTTTCATTATTGTTTCCAAATATATATAATTAATTACTTTATTATAAGCAAAATACATACCAATTCACCGTTAATTTATAAGCTGATGATTTGTAGCTACTTAACAAAATATTGAAAATTGAATATAATTATTATTGCAAGTCTATTGCCTATAATTTGCATACTATTACAGATTGTAATGAAACCAAAAAAGCTATTAAAAATGAGATGTTTTAAAAAATTATTTATTTTATAAAAAGGATGTTTATGAAATTACTAAATAAATTATGGAACATTAAAAAACCAGAATCAAAACTAACTCAGGCAAGTCCGGTTGCCGCTAAATTGGCTAATAATTCTGAATTACAATCATCTTCCAAGATTGAGAAAAGTTTGCAGTTAGCTTCCGGTGACATAGAATCCGGACGGTATAAAATATTGTTATACAGATTCTTAACTGATAATATTCCGGTAGTGAATGCTTCTGTTTGGACTTGGGTAAGGCTGGCAGCATCGGAGGGTTACTATATTATAGATTCGGATAATTCAAAAGATAATGATGGATTTGTTGATAAGTTAGAGGAAATGTCAGAAAATTTATCGGTAAATTTTACAGGGAATGGAAGTGGCAAAGCATCATTTATCTCAGATTTATATGAATTTTTATTTAGGGATGGTTTTTTTGGTGGATTTTTAACAATAAAGCAGGATGGTACCGGTGTAGATAAATTTATAACTCTTGACCCTGCAGATATTTATTATTCAGATATTAACAGTAAAAAATGTCTGGTATATGATAATGGAGATAAACAGTTCCGATTAGATAGGCCTGATTTCTTTTTTATGCCACTTGGTAGCGGACTTATTTATCCGCTTGGAAGATCAATTCTACAATCAATTCCTTTTGTCAGTTATATAGAACAGCAACTGGTTGATGATATGAGACGCTCAAGCCATAATTCCGGATTCCATCGGTTACATGTAAAAGTAACACCACCCGAAAGGTTTGCGGGAGAATCGGAAACTGCTTTCGTTGAACGAATTAATAAATATTTTGATTCAACTGTTTCTATGATTAAAGATTGTGATGTTGCTGATAATCCTGTGACTTGGAATAATGTGGAAATAGATTCTATTGGTCCTGAGAATGCCCGAAGCGTAACTAATAGCTGGTTTCTGAATCATCGGGCAATGGTCGAGGAAATATGTGCCGGTACTAATCTGGCTCCGTTTCTTTTAGGATATTCATACGGTGCTACTACAACCTGGTCTGGTTTTAAGTTTGACTTGGTTATGAGGCAGGTGAAATCTGTTCAAGCGGAAGTTTCGCATTTTATGGAGTGGATAGGTAATATAGAATTAGCCTTGAATGGTTTTTCTGGGAAGTGTAAATTTATTTTTGATAATAAATTTACTCATAAGGCAAGCGAAGATTCATCTGTCAAATCAGCACAAGTTGATAATATTATAAAATCACTTAATGCAGGACTAATTAACAAAGAAAACGCCAGCAGAAAAATTAGAGATTTGCTATAAATAGCTTCATCGATAAAATCAACTGGGAATTAGCCTTTAGAGATATAAATTATTTTGCACAAGAAGTTTTAAATATTAATTTACATTTAGGGCAGATAGAATGGTTGGCAAATTCAGATAAGCCGGAAAATTTATTAGTTACTGGTAATCGTTGGGGAAAATCTTTTGTTTGTGCTGTCAAAATAATTCATCATGCACTTTTTCGCCCGAGAAAAATAAAATTCGATTTTTCCGGTAAGTATAGAATCGTAACAGCGTCGATTACCCAAGACCAGGCAAACATAATATTTAATCAGGTGATTCGATTTATAAACAATTCTGATTTACTTTCTTTATTGGTGAAATCGCATATTAAAACACCTTATCCCCATATACAATTTTCAAATGGAGCAATTATTGAAGCTCGTTCTACACAAAATAGAGGGGAATATTTGCTTGGTAACGATTATGACCTTTTTATTTTTGATGAGGTTGCTTTTGAGACAGATCCTGAGTATGTGGTTGAAGAGATAATTCTGATGAGGCTTGCAGATAGAGAAGGAAAACTTGATTTAGTAAGTACCCCGAATGGGAAAAATTGGTTCTACAAAAGAGCAAATGAACTCAAGTTTGGAAAACGAAAAGGATATTTCCAGTCAGGTGACAGCAGAGAAAATAAATATATTTCAAGAGATTTCTTAAACGAACGATTAAAATACTTTTCTGATAAAAGAATTCAACAAAATATTATGGGGCAGTTTGCGGATACGGGTGGAGAAATATTAAAAGGAAAATATATAGATAAAGCCTTAGACGGCTATCAATATTTAAATAGAAACTCTTCAAATAAATCCCCATTTCAAATTCCTTATTATATGACCGGATGGGATTTAGCTCGAAAAAAAACAGCCACCGTAGGCGTAACAGTAAAAATTATAAATAACTGTGCTTATGTTGTTTCTTTGGAGCGTTTTAAAATGTTTGATTGGGCAGTTATTATAGAAAAAATCAAAGCACGCCAAAAGAAATTTCCGGGACGGTTGATTATTGATGCTACCGGATTAGGTGATGTTGTTGTTGAACAGTTAAAAGAATATAATCCCGAAGCGGTGATATTTACGCCATCAACAAAAGCTGAACTTCTAACAAATCTGGAATTATTACATGCTCAAAACAGAGTTTTTTATAAACGATGGGAACTTGCTGATGGAGATGGAAAAATCTGGTCATTGGAAGACGAACTTCGCCAAGCTCGATGGGATAAAAATAATGAATTCGATTCATTGATGGCTTTATCATTAGCCGTTTGGAATTTAAGAAAAAAAGATGCGGTTGCAATTCAACCGAGAATCGGGAAATTTAGATAAATTTATTTTGTAGCACTTCGAACTTTACGGGCAACTCTCAAAGCACCAATGCCGATAGCCATAATAATTATAGTCGAAGGTTCAGGTACAGGAGTTACAGGCGGGTTATTATCAGAATATGTATTTGAACCAATTTCTGTAACATCTGAATTGATATAATCAAATTCTTCGACTGCATGCATATCAATTGTTTCTTGAACAGTTGTAACTCTGTTTTGCATTGATTTAGGCAGGTAAAATCCTTCTGCTTCATCCATAGTAAAAGTCATTGCCAGAATAAAAACCACTATTGCTAAGAGCCATTTAAAAGGTTGGCTTCTATCTTTCTGATATACATTCATTTTGTCCTCAACTTTCTAAAGATTCTACTACTATAAAAGCAAAGGTTGTGCCAGATAGCTCACGAAGTGTAACTTGTTGAATGTAATCAAGATACACAAATAATAATTTGTTATTCATGGGTGGTTTTAGCAATGATTTGCACAAAAAGACTGTTGATTTTAGGGTGAATCTGAAATTGAAATTATAGTAAAATACTGTTTTGGAGGAATTATGCAGGCAAGAACTGCCAGAATCAAAGCGAGATTAGCTGAATCAGACCAATATGTAAACCTTAAAGAATATATTGATATAATAAACAGACAAATAAATCCGCCTGAAAAATTAAACCAAGAACAGGTTTATGTTCGGGCGATGTATATTGTCTCCGATGAAGTAAATAGTTTTGGTGGTAGGTTTCCTTTTGAAGAATTTGAACATCTGTCACAATTACTTATTGATTCTCCTGTTATGATTGGACATCGCAAAGACAAATTACCTATCGGTAGAAACTTTCATTCTGAAATTGAAATTAAAAATAATCGGTATTGGATTAAAACATATTTTTACTGGTTGAAAAATTCTGATTTTAGCGAAACATTAAAGAAAAATATCGACGGAGGTGTTTACAAAGAATGTTCAATAGGATTTACATTTTATAAGGCTGAATGTTCAATTTGTAATAAAGATATTCGGATATGTAATCATGAACCATTTAAAATTTATGATTCAAAAGAATGTTATTTTAATTATCGGCAGATTGAAAAAGTATTAGAAACTTCAATTGTGTACAGAGGAGCAGTACCGAATACTTCAATAACCAATAAGCTAAAATTTCCAAATGTTAAAACAAACGAAAAAATTAATAGCCTTCCGGATTTCAATAAAGAACTATTGGTTCTTCCAAATTATGACGGAATGTTTTTATCTATCAATCGGAAAGATAATCATCATATTTACTATGAAGATGAGTCTAAAAGAATCAGTTACGATCAGATAGATAATCTATTAGTTGATATTCCCAGAAAATTTAAAAACATAAAAGCAATTCTTGTTGGATATCGAGGCAAGGAAAGATGTTGTTATGAACATTTATTGCGTTATATGCAGAAAAAGAGTTCACCTGTTACTCATCTGGAAATGAAATTATTACCCATTGTCAAAAATGAACAGCTAAAATTATATAACAATTCTAAACATAATAGAACTCACATGATCAAGTATGCTTTTTCAAATTTGGAAAATTTAACCCAAAATATAAAATTACTGGCAACAAAAAACGGCGTAATTATCTGGGATTTGAATTCATTATTTATACGCGAAAATTTTATGAATAATTATACGAGCAATAATAGTTATGAAATTTCAAAAAATAAAAATTCAGAAAATTTGCTAAAATTAAATCTTAGCGGATATTCTATTTATTTCAAAATTTTGAATGATAAATTTATACTTGAGGATAAGAAAAAGATATCTGTTATAAATCAAATTTTCCCTGTTGCAAATTTTTATGAAGATGTGAAAATTATTCTAAGCGGTAAAATTAATAATTATAAGATTGACAACTCATCTGTTAAGATGCATCTCAAAGGCTCTTTATCCGGCGAATATGTAATAAGGCCCTTGATTGTAAAGGGGCATACCAGGCAAGTTCTTTATAAAGTTTAAATGGTGCTACTCAATAATTGAAGCGGTATCAATCAAACTCATCGATTGTTTTAAGGGACCACCGGTAAGTTGATGTTTGACCATTCCAAGAGAAGGGACATAGTATTCCTGAATCCGAATAACGGGCGAATCGGAAAATTCGGAATCAAATAAGTCAACATCGAATCGATAAGCATCAAACTCTCCGGCAGGAATAATGATTCTTTCAATTCCAACAAATTGTTTTTTGAAATAGAAACCATAGTAGGCATTATAAAATAGAAAGGTGCTGTCAGTTTCTTCAAAAGAAGGGAAATAACCGCTCCAAATTGAATCTTTTATGATTTCTCTGGGCATTATAATGGGAGGGACGGAAAAATAATTTATAACTTCTGTTTCATTAATTGTTTCCCAGCAACCGTTCAGAAGAATAGAAAATTCACTAATTTTTAAATTATTGTAAGGTTTACCATCTTTTTTAATTATCCAATCCTCACCATTGCCGGAGAAACTGAAAGTTATAAAAGAATTGGTAACATCGATGCTGTAAGTGGAATCAAGTGAAGTGACGGTGTCAACTTTAAGATAAACTAAACTACGACTATCGGCAAATCCCATAAGGTTAAAGCCATCTTCATAATTTGTGGGTGATTCATCAGCGTTTGTGTTGTTGTCAGTCGGGATATTACTCTCACCACAACTCAGGAAAAAGAGTGATGATAAAACTAAAACAGTAAATATAATTATTTTTTTAAACATAAGTCCTCCTTCTAATAAGAATAAGAGACAATAGATTGAAGTTTTAATCAACTAAAATTCGAGGTTAACATGAAAAATAATAAATTTGGGTGGAACCTGCTTTTATACGCTCCGGCTATAAATCTGATTACAATACTGTTTGGAATAGTAGCGGCTTATTTTATGACAATTCAGTCTTTAAAAGTTGAATTAGCCGAAAAAGCGGAACAGGAAGTTGTGGGCGTGATTGACAAAAAACTGGTAAATCTTGAGGTGATTCTGAAAGAAGGGGTAGTTAATAAAGAAGATTTTTTCGAATTTTCGAAGAATATCGAAGCCAGACTTGCGAGGATTGAATTTTATTTAATAAATAAATCAGGAGAACAAATTGAAAACAAAAGTTTGCCAGAAAAAAATTGATGATGTTTTGGAAATGCTGGATGATAATAATTTAGGCGCTTTGGATATTAATCAAATTAAACAAACAATTTTGCTTATAAAAAATACAATTGAATCAAATAATTCAGGGCTTGAAGAATTAAATATCCTTAGGCAGGATTATATTCAACGGGTGTCAGGAATGTTAAAAGCGATTGCTGCTGTTTGCAGAAACAAAGAAGAAACTGAAGAAATTCTGAATCTGATAGAATCATTTGAACAGATGTCGGCTGTTAAACTTATATCAATTTATCGCAAGGTCTCTGCAAAATTCAGAAATGCCTTTCCAACAAGCTTTGGTATTACAAATCACTACACACCGAAAAATAAATCATACGCTGAATACAAATAACGAGGGATTCAATCTCCCGGCTTAGAGGGTTTTTATCACCCGCTGTATATTTTTTAGAAAGGAATTTATATGTCTGTTCGAGATCAAAATCTTGAAACAATAGCTCCCATTTTAGCAACTTTTAAAATATCTCAAACTGCAAATATTGATGATTTGAAAGATG
>QNAD01000076.1 GCA_003641345.1 Candidatus Zixiibacteriota bacterium
ATTAAAAGAGGGGTTTTACCTGCATTAAACCATTCCCTTTCGGGATTAATTAATTCTGTTTTTGCCGATGATGTCGCAGTATCTTTTGATAAAGCATCGATATAATAAACATAACTTGACCCAATTTCTACTTTATCATCCTGGAAAGAATTTTTCTGAGGTGGGAACTCTGCAATCCGTTCAAATCCTCCACCGTTCACAGAACGAAAAAGTTCATAGCCAATAACTTTGCCAGCAGGCAATTGGTCATCAATCGAGGGCACCCAGTTAAGCTTTAGGGAATTTCCATTATCATATTTATAATCTGATACAATTAAAGATGTTGCCGGCTCTGCTATTACTTTTGAAATTTCAATTAAACTATCTGATTGTTCTTCTTGAGCGAAAACTGAAAAAGGGGATAATATTACAAGACATAAAAAAATAGGTATCAAAAAAAAATTCTTCACTACTTAATCATCCCTAACCAATCACCAAACAGAAAATCAATTCTACCAATGAGAAGTGACATGCGGCTCATAACAGTATATCCAAACGAAGCACCAAAAGTTATCATTAAAAAGAAAATTCCTATTTTCGCACCAACCCCAAAAGCACCTTTGTGCTCTTTGGAAAAGAAGAAATATACTAATCCTGTCAGAGTACCAAAAAATATAACCAAATTAGCCACAATTGTTGCAAAATCAGCATCAAAACCGGTGCCATACCCTGTTGAGAAAAGAGGCATAATAGTTGCCTGCACCTGCACCATAATGTTGGAGGCAAAATAATTCATTAACCATAGCCCACTAGTAGCTCCAACAATAAACGCAAGCGGCCATCTCGATAACCATCCTACTTTAGGGACAAGACGTAACAACATCAGAAATCCTAAAAAAGCACCAACCCAAAGCATTGGCTCTTCCCCTTTACCAACCCAGAACTTACCATAGAAGTTATCCCAGAAAAGAGTAACAACCCAATATCCGGCAGAAATACCAATGAAGATTGCTTCGGTTAGCTTATACCAAGGGTTATCTTTGTAAAGAAATGAAATAATTCCCAATGTTAAAAAAGCGGCTAACCAGAGTGAAAAATGGTCCATAATTTCTTATTCCTCATTTCCGAGCAATTGTGACTTACGACCACTCATGAAAAAGGCAACATTACCAATCAGTACAAAAGCAATTACAACCATATGTGAAAATGACTGAGACAACATAAATTTTGTACCCTTGCCGGGATTTCCAGTTAAAACTTCAAATTCTGCCGCACCATTCATACCGCCCAGAAGACCGGTAAGTTGTTTGGCGTTTAAGTATGGATAAATTTGAGGAGCTTGCACCGCCGTGTTTCCGGCACCAAGTAAAACTCCAAAACGGTCAACTCCTATCTGAATCCACTCAACTGTTCCGGGAAAACCGGCTGATAAATTAAAGCAATAATCTATATTTGAAAAATTCTTAATATTTTTAACTAAAGGTAAATCATCATATGCATTACCTACATAATCAGTTGGGAACATTGATTTAAAAGAACTACCCATACGTTGAATAACAAATTCATTACCTGTTTGAAAACCTAAATTAACATAATCAACACCGTATTCAAATTTTCTACCTTTCAACTTTTCACTGGAGAAAACTTTTTCAAAAGCAAGACTTGCCTGTTGGGGTCCCTGCGGCCAAAGTCCCATCGTAATCACTTTAAGGTTTTTTTCAAAACAGAGATGAAGAAATGTTTCTGCCATCGGTTGTAATTCCGGTGCCGAGGGAGGATCATAATCAAATGATATTAATACTTTAGAACCAGCTGGCAAAGCATCCACAGACTCATAAAGCGAAACAACTTCCGGAGAACTTTTTATCTTTTGTGAGATACCCATAAAAAGAGGTAAAGTTACGGCAATACCAACAAATAGAAAAACTATCCTTCTCTCAATCATCTTTCCTTTAATAGTCAGAATTAATATCCAAACCAAAGAAAGGACTAACAGAAAAATTATTACCATTGATACTGTTGACGAAAACTCAATTGTTTCCCAACCATTAATCTTTCCAATATAAAATATCAGACAGAATATCGTTATTACAATTACAGCAAGAATTTCTTTTACTTTAGTACTCATTATTCCCCTCCTCCGATATGAGAACGCTCAATACCAAGTATGACGCGAAGCGATGTGGAAACAATTCCAAGTCCAATACCAATCATAATCGCCCTTTGTCCTGCCGCCTGCGGAACATTCATCACCCATGAAGCTAAATTAGACAACTGATAACCTTCGGGCATAAACCAAACTAAAAGATCTCCAATCGGCACTCTTCCGAGCATAACAAAAAAGGCGGCAATCAAAAGCAATGTAGCTTCAAAATTTCTTGCTCTGAACGCCCTATATGAAGCTGAAGCAACAAAAAACGCAAGAATAGAAAACATCGTTGCAGAAAGGGGTATAAATATAAAATTATAAATCCAATCAAACTTTGTTCCGGGAAGCCTGAATTCTTCACCTTCAGACAAACCAATTATTGTAATAAATAAAAATGATACAATAATTACTGCCGCATAAACCCAATCAGGCTTTTTATCTTTAACTTTAAGAAAAGAGATCTTCATTAGGTTTAGAGCACCTAAAATAATGGCACAAGCTTGAATAATAGAGAACCAATCAGAGAACCAATCAGATAGATTATTAAACGGAGGATGAGGAATAAAATATTGTATTACAAAACTGGCACCGACAATAGCGGTTATAAACAGAGGTACTTCTCTTCTCATAATTAATTAATCACCGAAAATAGACTGGAAAAATTCCAGATATTAAAAGTTTCTAAAAGCATTCCGATTATTAAAGCAACCAGAATGACACCTTTACCAATGTCCTGTCCTTTCAATGAACCAAGAAGTTTTGGTTCTTTGGAAAGATAAGATGAAGCGGCAAAAAGCTCTTCACCAATTAATGTATAATCACATGCAGCGACAAAGAACGGCAACTGCGAAGGCATCGCAGTTCCGGCAATTTGAATAGCACCGATAGAATTCCCTGTTTCGGCTAAAATCAATGATTCGGCAAAAAATTGTCCCATGAAAAATATCGTTGCCGGTTTTTCACGAACAAACATACCATCAACAGCCGCAGCATATCCAAATTGGTCATCGGTTATATAATGAACTTGATCTTCTTTAAATGAATCCGGCCGTCCGGCTTTAGAGTAAGCTTCTTTCACAACTTCTTTGGCAGTAACCATAACCAAAGAACGGCAAACCGGTACATCAAGATAAGTATCATATTCTGCGGCTAATTCACTAACTCGCCCAAGAATAGTCATTGATGCAATAGTTTGCATATTGTCCATGTCGCCAAGCCCCGAGACATAAAAGATTTTACGCCCCATCTCCGTTGCCCGACCAACTGCCTCGTGAACAGCTTCCATACCAGCAAGCTTTCTTATAAAGAGATCTTTTCCTTTACTTGCCTGATTGATATAAAATATTATAAAAAAGCATAAAAGAGCTACGCCAATTAATGTATTTATAGTGTACATCCTAAACCATTGTGGAGAAGAAGATACCGGTTCAGATATTTTAGATTCAGAGAAAAACTCTTTTAATTCCGCATTCTCATCATAGAAAGAGTTGACTACCTGAACTTTATAAACATATTGAAAATCATTATCTACATTTCCGTCCTGATAAGAAACAGCCCCTGCAGTATTTTCGCCAACTTGTTGGTATTCACCAACTTCTCCGTCAATCACCATTGCCCTGAATACTTTATACTGAGTCACCTTACCACCCGCATGATCATCTGCCGATAAATCCCAAGAAACAATAATAGAGCCGCCTTCATCATTAGGCGTATCTTTAGCGACAACATTAGTAGCGGGCTGTGGTTGGAGTTCTAAAGTTAGACTGTCAACAACTTCTAAAGCTGTTGAATCAACGTCATCCTGAGCAATCACGAAAGAACTATTGATTATAATTAGACCAAAAATAATGAATGAAAAATATTTGAAAATTCTCAGTTGTTTGAAGCTCATTAAATTGAAGTCCTATTTTATATACTATATGCTCATAACTATTTCATATAACGATTAAAGCTATGATAACATCAAATAAAAAACATTAGTTAAATTATAACCTCTCAATAATTAGCAGGCAATCTAATCGCCTTCTTAAACCAAGTCAAGTAAAACAAGCAGGCTAATTAAATTTTAGACATAAAAAAACATATAATACAAAACATAACAAATTTTGCTCAAATTTATTAAATGAATTATTATAAAAAGGTACTTTACAAAAAAAATCTATATGCTATAATATTGGTCTTTGAAAAAATAATTAGTTGATAAACTGTTTGAGTTTACCGGTTTATCGCAAGAATTGAAAAAAATGTTTAAAAGACAGGATATACCGAATGGCCAAATTTGATAATCCCGATGACATCAAAATCATCGTAGCAACCGACTGCGGTTCAACTACTACTAAAGCTATCCTTATCGAGTATATAAATGGAGAATACCGACAAACAACTCGCGGCGAAGCTCCCACAACAGTAGAGGCTCCATTTGAAGATGTGACTATGGGTGTTCTTAATGCTGTTGCAGAACTTGAAGAACTTTCAGGGCGGAAGATTTTAGATGAAAATGGTAAGTTTATCTCTCCTGCTAAGGGTGATACTGGAACTGATATTTATATTTCGACTTCCTCAGCAGGTGGTGGACTCCAAATGATGGTCGCTGGTGTTGTTCGCTCTATGACCGCAGAATCCGCTGAAAGAGCCGCCCTTGGTGCCGGCTCTATCGTTATGGATGTAATTTCTTCAAACGATAAGCGTCTCCCCCACCAACAAATTGAGCGCATTCGCCATTTAAGACCTGATATGATTTTACTTTCCGGTGGTATCGACGGCGGTACTACAACCCATGTCGTTGAACTGGCAGAGCTTATTTCAGCCGCTGACCCACACCCAAGACTTGGCTCAAGTTATAATTTACCTTTGATTTATGCCGGCAACAAAGCCGCTACCGATGCGGTTAAGGAGACTCTCTCTGATAAAGTTGACCTAAAAGTAGTTGATAACCTTCGTCCTGTCCTTGAAAGAGAAAATCTTGCTCCTGCCCGTGAAGAAATTCATGAACTTTTCATGGAGCATGTAATGGCACAAGCACCGGGTTATAAAAAATTGATGGACTGGTCCGACGCTCCGATTATGCCTACCCCGGGAGCTGTTGGATTAATCATTCAAACAATTGCTAACCAGTATAATATTGAAGCTGTCGGTGTTGATATTGGTGGAGCTACAACAGATGTTTTCTCAGTTTTCCGCCCTGGCGGTGGCGACGGTGTCTTTAACCGAACCGTCTCGGCTAATCTGGGAATGTCTTATTCAATTTCTAATGTTTTTGCTGAGGCTACTGTACCGATGGTAATGCGATGGGTTCCATTTCCGATGAATGAGAAAGATTTACGGAACAGGGTCAAAAACAAAATGATCCGACCGACAACAATCCCTCAATCAATGGAAGAACTGATTCTCGAACAAGCAATTGCCAAAGAAGCACTTAGGCTTGCGTTTATCCAACACAAAAATTTTGCTACTGTTCTTAAAGGAGTACAGCAACAACGAACAATCGCTGATGCTTTCGAGCAATCATCATCCGGAGCAACTATTGTTAATATGATGACTCTGGACATGTTAATCGGGTCTGGCGGTGTACTTTCACATGCTCCTCGCCGCCAACAATCAGCCTTGATGATGATTGATGCTTTCCTTCCCGAAGGAGTTACCAGACTGGCGGTAGATTCAATCTTCATGATGCCTCAACTCGGCGTTCTTACTGAAGTTCAGCCAAAAGCGGCTACTGAAGTGTTTGAAAAAGACTGTCTTATTCATCTTGGTACATGTATAGCTCCGGTTGGCATCTCAAAAAAAGGTGGACCAACTATGAAATATACAATTGAGCTACCAACTGGTACTGTAACAGGAACATTAGACCATCTGAAAATGAAGAAATTTGACTTAGGTGTTCAGGAAAATGGTTTGCCTATAAAAGTTAAAGCTACATTTGAGCCTACTCGTAATTTTGACATGGGTAAAGGTAAAGGTCAAAAAATTGAATGTGAACTTCATGGCGGTGTGATTGGAATCATTCTCGATGGCAGGGGACGTCCATTCGATTTATCTGATCTCTCGGAAAGTGAAAGAGTTAAATATCTAACTGAGTGGATGACAGAACTTAATATATACCCGGAAGAAAATCTTAAAAACTTAGCTGGCATAAAATAAAAATGATAAGCTTAAAGAAAAATATTGTTGTTACTCTTTGCTTGCTCTTAATCTTTAGTGCAGTATCAGCTAAAAATTACGTCAGCCTAAGTGGAAGATTTTACGTTGACATCCCTGAAGAATGGGAAAAAGTTGATTTTAAGGTTGTAGATGAATATTTACAAAGAAACAATGTAGGACTTGAAGGCTTTTATTATGATGCAGTTTTTGCAAATAAATCAAATAAACCTTTCTATAATGGTAATTATCTAACGATCACCTACGAAATAAGAAATGAATTGAATGATAAACAAATTGATTCAGTCTTAAATGAAATGAGTAGAATTTTTGGAAATAACGTTAAATATTTCCCAGTCTCTGACTATCTTGTTGATCTAAATTCCAACACTCCGGTATATGACAAAGACCAAAAAGTTGCTTATGTTATCAACGACATAACTCAAAAATCAGAATTGTACAAAAAAAATCTACTCTTCTACAAATTTTACCATAGAGGAATAGCTAAATTTTATTTTTACTCTCCTGATTCATTGTTTAATGAGAGTAAATCAATATTTGAAAAAATTGTTTCTTCCTTTTCAAGTGAAAATATCGAAGAAGCTCTTCCAAAAGAAGATGTGAAAATTGCTGACATTGAGACAGCAAAAGAAGATAATGATTCAAATTCAAGCTGGATACCTATAATGTCCGCTTTAATTATTATTATTATCGTTATTGCAAGAAAAAAGAAAAATCAGTATAAAAGGAAATATTAAATGAGTCATGCCTATACTCCCGGACTTAAAGTAACTGAAAAACTCCTGGTTCAAAAAAGACGAATCCTACCTCTAAAAGGAGATGTGGTCGTAAAAGTTGGAGACAAAGTCTCTCCCGATGACGTTGTTGCCCTAACTCACTTACCCGGTAATGTAGTACCTCTGAACATTGCAAACAAACTTGGTATTCCTCCGGAAGATTTGGAAATGGTCATGGTGCTAAAAGAAGGTGATCCAATCAAAGCTGGTGAACCAATTGCTGTAAAAAAATCATTTATAAAATGGTTTTCATCTCAAACTGACGCCACTATTGATGGGACATTGGAGTCTATTTCACATATTACCGGTCAGGTTCTCCAGCGAGGCCATCCAATTCCGGTTGAAGTTAAGGCTTATATAAGTGGTGAAATTACCGAAATTATTCCTAACGAAGGAGTAGTTGTAGCTACTCAGGCTTCGTTTGTTCAAGGTATTTTTGGAATTGGCGGTGAGACTCATGGTGAGATTGTAATTGCAACGCCAGACAATAAAACAATCTTATCTGATGACCTTATCAATGATAAAATGAAGGGTAAAGTTATAGTCGGCGGTTCGGTAGTAACTGCTGCCGCAACTAAGAAAGCTATCGCAATAGGTGCTAAAGGAATAATTGCTGGTGGAATTAATGATCAAGACTTAAGGGATTTCCTTGGCTATGACATTGGAGTTGCCATTACCGGTTCCGAAGATATAGGAATCACCGTAGTAGTTACCGAAGGTTTTGGTGAAATCGACATGGCGGAAAAAACATTTGACTTGCTAAAAGATCATGAAGGTCAATTAGCCTGTATCAACGGAGCCACTCAAATTAGGGCTGGCGTTATCAGGCCGGAAGTTGTTATTCTTTCTTCAGATGACCAAGATATTGAAAAATATGACGCTGAAACCGAAATTAAAGGTTTAAACATCGGCACGCTTGTTCGTGTAATTCGACACCCTTATTTTGGCAATATCGGTAAAGTAACTGACCTCCCATCTCCGCTTCAGGTTCTGGAATCAGAATCTAAAGCTCGTGTGCTGGAAGTGGAACTTGAAGATGGAAAAAAAGCAATTATCCCACGAGCCAATGTGGAAATGATTGAAGATTAATTCAAAGTTACAATTCGCCAAGGCGGATTTCAAAAATTCAACCGGTAGAATTCAATTTCTACCGGTTTTTCTATACCTGAACAGTAGAGATTTAATTCTTCTTACCTTTTTGTTGATTTTATAACTAATTATTAATAATTATAATCCATCTATGTATATAGAGTGTAAAAA
>QNAD01000077.1 GCA_003641345.1 Candidatus Zixiibacteriota bacterium
AAATCAGCATTTTCGGTAGCATCCATACCAACATCAATTGCCGCTTTTTTCAACCAGCCGGCAAGCCCGCCACTATCAGCTTTCTTTTTCATTTTATTGGCGACTAATCCTTTATATATAGCCCTACTAAATGATCTGATATAAACCAATGATTTTTTAGCATTATAAGTCTCATGGGCAACTTTGCTGATATCTTCAATAAGAGATAATCTTCCAATCGGCTCATCGTTAGCAAAAACTTTAATTTCGTAAACATCGGATAATTTATCAACAAGCTTTGGGACTGCAAATTTGAAATAATAATCTGATGAAACAGGCAAAGCAAAGTGCGTATATTCTGATTCATTGCCATCTTCGCCGGTAAATAAAACCTGAACGAGATTCAAATCTTTATCGGTGCGAATGCGAAGATTAAAAGCGTCTTTATGAGGAGCAATACCTGTTAAGGCAACAACACTGAGAATTGCTTTTTCTTGTGAGTAATAATTAACTTCCGGAATCTCAAAATTGTATATATGGGGTTGTTCTTTAAAAGCTCGGTGCATCCAGTCTAAATCTATTTTGGCATCGTCATATAATCCATCGGCGGCATAAATATGCATACTCAGATAACGGGCAAAAGCATCATTGTTGAAATTTACTTTTTCATAATCATAAGTTAGCCCAACATTAGCTGTGTCTTTTGCTGACATCTCCTGAAAGCGGGTAGCGGCATCAGCATATTTTTGGTCAAGCAAATTTAGTTTGTTGTTAGCTCTTCTAATTTCAACAAAGGCGTCATCGAACATATTTAATGAAAGGTAATTCATTGCTTTTATTAAATTGGTATATAGAATTTCATAATCTTCACCGGCATACTCCATAACATTATCGTTGAGAAGTAAAGATGCGGCTGCTTTTGAGATAGATTTTGTGAAGAGTTCATCAGCGGCATCTTCGGCGGCAGTTAATCTTATATTACTGGAGTCATATAATTTGGCATAATGGTAAGCAAGTCCAGCATCGAGATAATACAAAAACCGGTTTTTATGACTGAATTTTTTATCTGTTTTAGCTTTCTCAATTTTTTCAACTACGGCATAGAAATTATTTTGATGCAGTTCTTTGGTTATTGGCCTATAAAAATCAGTTTTTGTGGCTAAAGAACTACAGCCTGTTATTGAGCCGAAAATTAAAACAGAAAATATCAGTCCTAAGAGTTTATCCTTCTCAGAAAAAAATTTTACCACTTAGTTTTATCTTTTGAGATTTCTTTTTTAATTTTTTTCGTTCCTATCCAAACCTTTTCCATGCTTTCAACATCAATAAGTTCTAAATCGGTCTGGTAAAAAACAACTCTGATACCTTCAGCTTGGTCAATAATAGTTTTGATTGCTCCCATTAAAACATAGTCTGCTCCCGTTTCAGCTCTGAGCTGTTTGACGGTTTCTTTGGAGGCAAATTCGGATTGATCAAATCGTTCTTCACGCATTTCGTCCCGCTGTGTTTTTCGAGCAACAAATCTAACCATAGCGGAGTTAATCAATTCTCTCTCAAAATCAGTTGAGAAAGTTTCGGTATCAATATGTTCATCGGTTTTATTTCTGATAGTACCAACTGTCACAACCGGTTTTTCGCCATTTTTCGCATTAAATGCTGTTAGCCATGGGCGGGAAAGACAATCAGAAATCATTTCTTCGGCAACCAGACGGGCATCGGTGTCATTCCATTTACCGCTTAAATCGGTTACAGTTTTTTCGTCGATTCGATATACTTTCGTGGATGATCCACAGCCAATAATGAATAATGTTAGGATTAAAATAATAATTAGATGTTTCACAATTTCTCCTTTATTAAATTTTTGTTTTCAGTTTTTGAAATTCTCATAAAATATATATCGACAGGAATATCTTAGTCAACTTAAAGTCATTATAAAAATATCAATATTTCTCATTTTGAAATTTACATAAATTTTCAGGACCCACCGCAACATTCTATAGATTTTATCAATAAATCCCAATGCTGTGGCTTTTTACAAAGAAAATAATTTTAAGATAAAATTTAGATATTTTTTAGAAGATTTACAATCTGTTCCATATCAAAAGGCTTTTCAAAAAAACCATCTGCTGAAAAATTAATTAAATTTGACTTAACTTCATCATCTGAAAGATAGGCGGTAATAACTATTGTTGGGATTTCGGGATGTATCTCTTTGATTTTTTTTAGAAGAGTAATCCCATCCATGTAAGGCATTTTTATATCAGTTATTACAGCATCTACCGATTCGTTTTCTAACGTATTTAAAGCTCCAATACCATCAGCAACAGCAATTGTTTTAAACTCATAAACATTTAAAGATTCAACCATCATCTCACGAAAAGCATCATCATCATCAACAATCATAACTTTTTTAACATTGCCGGGGCTACTATATTTTTGAGGAGCAAGAGTATTTTTAATTAAAGTTTCAATTTGAGAAATTCTAAAAGGTTTGGTCAAAAAACCATTGGGAACAATCTCAGAGATTATTTCAGGTGATGCAACTCCGGTTATGTACAAAACGGGAAGACCGGGATAAATTTTCCTGATTTCTGTAAGAAGTTCTACTCCACCCATGCGAGGCATTTTTACATCAGTAATGACAAGATTATAAGTATCTTGTTTCAATTTCCCTAACGCGTCAAGACCATCGACAGCACCAAAAGAGTCATAACCAATGGCTTTCAAGGTATCAATCAATAAACTTAAAATGTACTGATCATCATCAACAACCAATATTTTTATTTCAGTGTCATCCAAAAATCAACTCCTGATAATTTTCAATAACTGTTCTACTTTCTTATCCAAGGTAGCTTTATCTTTTGCTTCAACATTTAACCTTAGGAGCGGTTCTGTATTTGATGGACGAAGATTAAACCAAAAATCATCGAACTGAACAGTCAAGCCATCCTCTAAATCTTTTTTCCCTTCGTCAAACGCCGATGAGATTTGACTAATTTTATCTTCTATAGAATCAACCCTGCTATTTATTTCACCAGAACGAACATAAGGATCTATATCACTAATTATTTCATGAAGATCACGATTCTCTTCGGACATCAATTCCAAACATACTAAAAAGGCAATTAATCCAGAATCTGCAAACCAATTATCCCTAAAATAAAAATGCCCTGAATGTTCACCGCCAAATATTGCATTATGTTGTTTCATCAATGGCTTGATAAGGGCATGCCCGACACGGGTTCGAATCGGGGTTCCGCCCATCTTAGTCACCATTTCCGGAACGGCATTAGAACAAATTAGATTATATAAAATTGTTTGATTTGAATCTTTCTTAAGCAATGACTTAGAAACCATTGCTGTAACCATATCACCGCCGACCTGTTTGCCATACTTATCAACCAAAAACATCCGGTCAGCATCACCATCGAAAGCCACGCCAAAATCAGCTTTATTTTCAGAAATGGCTTGCTGTAAATCAATCAGATTTTCAAGTTCAATCGGAGATGCCGGATGATTCGGAAAAGTACCATCCAATTCAAAATATAGTTTAGTAGCATCAATCGGGATTTTTTCCAATACGGGAGGAAGGGTAGCACCAGCCATACCATTACCTGCATCAATAACAACTTTATATTTTTTTAATTTTGAGATATCAATAAATGATAAACAATGAGCGGCGTAATCTTCAGTAATATCCTTTCTTACAATCACACCTTTTGTAGAAGGTTTTACCGAATATGCATCATCCAGCATTATTTTTTTTATCTGATTCAATCCTTCTGAACCGGACAAAGGGATAGCATTCTCTCTACAAACTTTAAAACCATTATACTCTTTAGGGTTGTGGCTGGCGGTTATCATAATGCCACCGTCGTGTTGATATTTTCCAACGGCAAAATACAGACCATCGGTAGAAACCATCCCCAAATCTACAACATCTACACCCATATCGGTAATACCATGCGATAGTTCCTCAAAAAGTTCATCAGAAGAAACACGCATATCTCTTCCAATCGCAATTGATTTTGGTTTTAAATATGAGGCTAAAGCATAGCCAAATTTGTAAGCTAATTCCGAATTAATTTGCGAAGGGAAAACCCCTCTGATATCATATGCTTTAAAAATTGTTTGATCAAAATTCATTTTTAACTCCTATAATTATATTCTTAAAATAGGAAGTTAAAATTTTGTATGCAATTAGTTTTTATTTATAACTTCTGACAAATTCCATTCTTTTAGTAAGTGACGGGTGAGAGTAAAACCAAAACTCTATTACCGGATGCGGGTCAGGGTCACTCAAATTAAATACTGACAGTTTATCAAAGGCAATTGCCGCCGTCTCACCATCAACTTCGGAAATTTCCATTCCATACGTATCCGCTTCGTGTTCATGGTGCCGGCTTAAAGTATTAATAACCGGATTTGTAAAAAATGAAATGACAGATATATAAATTAAAATCAAAGGCATCGAAGCTATGTCAGATAGTTTTTCAAATTTGAATCTCTTTTTGAATTTGTTAATTACTGCGTGAATAGTTTTGTTAGTAAACCACAGTACAAAAATTAACATTAAAATTATTAATGGAACTGTTTTCCATATATGGTGAAGGACGTAGTGTCCCATTTCATGCCCCATCACAAATTTTATTTCATCATAACTAAAATTGTCAATCATTGTATCATAAAGAACAATCCGTTTAGTGTTAAACAAACCGGTTACATACGCATTTATTTTAGAGGATTGTTTCGAAGCATTGACTTGAAAAACATTGGAGCCCTCAATCCCTGCCTTCGATGCCAGCGTTAGAATTTCTGACTCGAGCTGTTTATCTTCTAATTCATTAAAATCATTAAATAAGGGTGAGATAAAAACCGGTGCGATGACTATTGATAAAATAATAAACGGTATAGCTCCTCCCGCAAACCAGAGCCACCATTTTTTTAATCGTTCAATTGTAAGGTATAAAAACCAAAAAGGAATAATTCCAAAAATTGCCGTTACCAAAAGCGAAAGCAAATCTTCACCCAACCATCCCCAAACAGATTGATTCATAAACCCATAATTTGTTTCAACAATAAAATTGCGATAAATATTAAACGGAAGATTAAACAGGTAATCTGTCAGCAATAAGAAAATTAAAAACAGCCAGACAATAAAGAATTTCTTTTTTGCTATTTGTGCCCAAGTGCGAAGTTTGGCGGAAAGAGAAGTAAAAAGGATTATGCCCAGAATAAAAATATTTAAAAAGAATGCGATAAATCTCCAACTATTCTTAAATTTGGAATATGAAATCAGCTTTTCTTTACGCTCGGATGTCATCGGATATAATTGCGAACCATCGGAATTATAAATAATATTACTTTCAACAGAGGAAATAGAATCAATATTATTTGGCAAAGCCTCCTGTGAAAAAGATACTGTAAAACATATTAATATTAAAAATATAATAAGAACAGGAACTGATTTCATAATTACCTCTTAATTATACTTTGATAAATTCATATAAAATTTATCAAGGATGTTAGCAAAATTACAATTTTATCTGTCATGCTGAGCGGAATCGAAGTATGACATAATGTATAGTATGCCATGTCTCAATTCCGCTCGACATGGTTCAATGAACTATTTTGTTATCAGCCTAAAGCCCGCCGAGGCGGGCTTTTTATTTCTAATATCTATACGAAGATTTTATGCTACAGTTACATCTTTACAGAGATAGACATCTTGGATGGCATTAAGAAGTTCCACCCCTTCTTTCGTTGGTTTTTGAAAAGCTTTGCGTCCGGAAATCAAACCCATGCCACCGGCACGTTTGTTAATCACTGCTGTACGAACCGCTTCGGCTAAATCAGTAGCACCCGATGAGGCTCCGCCGGAATTAATCAATCCAGCCCGACCCATATAACAATTAGCCAATTGATAGCGTGTAAGGTCAATTTGATTATCCGTTGTCAAATCTTCATAAACTTTCTTATGCGTTTTAGCAAAACCAATAGCATTAAAGCCATTGTTATTTTCGGGAAGTTTTTGTTTGATTATATCAGCTTCGATAGTAACACCCAGATGGTTGGCTTGGCCGGTCATATCAGCGGCAGTATGGTAATCAGTACCATCTTTTTTGAAATCAGAATTTCTCAAATAACACCATAAAACTGTAAACATGCCAAGTTCATGTGCCTGAGTAAACGCTTCGGATACTTCCTGCAACTGTCGCATTGATTGTTCTGAACCAAAATAAATAGTTGCTCCAACTCCAGCCGCACCAAGATTAAAAGCATTTTCCACCGATGCAAACATCACCTGATCGAATTTAGCAGGATAAGTCATTAATTCGTTATGATTCAATTTAATAATAAATGGAATCTTATGAGCATATTTTCTGGCAACAGCCCCTAAAACACCAAAGGTAGAGGCAACAGCATTACATCCACCTTCGATTGCTAATTCTACTATTTTAGCCGGATCAAAATAAGACGGATTTGGAGCAAACGAAGCTCCTCCGGTATGTTCAATACCTTGATCAACCGGTAAAATTGAAAGATAGCCTGTTCCGGATAATCGGCCGTTGTTATATATTGATTGCAATGATTTCATAACATTTGGAGTGCGGTCAGTTTGGCTTACTACCCTGTCTATAAAATCCGGTCCGGGTAAGTGTAGATTTTTTTTGTCAATTCCTTTTGCCTGATATTCCAAAAGGTCTTTACTGTCCCCTAATAAACTTTCGATTTTATTAATCATTATTCTCTCCTAAATTTTAGTTTTTTAGTTATAAAATAATAAATAATTTTATAACTAAACTCAATAAAATAGAATAAAAAAAAGAGCATGTTCCCCCTCAAAAACATGCTCTAAAACAGGAGAAGAATTATTATATTCTAAACAAATATTGGAATTTAGCAAAAAATTGACGAGATTTTGTTTTCCATGCTGACTCAATTAACGTATCATTATTATCATAAATATCAAATTCTTGACTTCTATTCACAGCCCCAATATAAAAGACAGTAAACGGATTAATTTTGTAGGTTAATAAAGGTTCAAAATCAACCTGTTTATTAAAATCATTATATTGAACAACAAGCCTGATAAACCATTCTCGCGTAAACTGATAATTAAAACGACTCCGAAGAATATAACCTTTAAAAATATTGGTCCCATCATAGCGATCATCCATCCGAACATACCTGATATTCGGTTGGATATATAATTGTTTAGTTGGTTTGATATTTAAGTAAACAGAATAATCTCTGTTTTTTGCCATTTCTGTCGGAGTTCCACGATAAATTCGGTTGCCATATCGAATCGCAAAACCACCATTAAATTTGTCTGATGTTCGATTATCAACACGTAAAGTTCCTTCGCTGATTCCTTCAAACAAAATATCCCTAAATCGTTCCCGACTATTTATATATTCTAATTTAACATCAGTTTGACTAACAAACTTAAACATCAACCAGAGACTGACCCATTCGTCACGGAATTTTCCATCGTAATTCCAGACCCTTCCTATAAACATACTTGGTGACCAGTAAGTTAAAATTTTGCCATTTGGCCTGAAGGTCAGATCATGCAATGTGGTCAGTTCTCGACGCCCAGCTTGAGTTGTAAATCCGTTATCAGTTCTAAAAGTCGGACTTTTGCCGTTATATTCAAAATTAAAGTAATAAACACTGGTATTATATTCTATTCCGGTATAAACAGCATGCCCATTATATGATTCTCCATCAAGTGCTACAGTATTACGATCACGATTAAATAATAGCTGATTATATCCGTCTTCTGAAAGATCAATTAAATCCGGAGCGTCGGCTTCTTTAATATGACTGCCTAATACCTGCCAATTAAAACCAAGATTATTTTTGATTTGTAAACGACCATCAATTCCATAAACAGTTCCAGCACCACCTTCATTGCTGATGTTATCATTAATAAAATCAGATTGTCTTCGGTCAGTAAACATCAACCCAAAATATGAATTACGAAGAACTGCTTGCCGAATTCTAACAACATTTGAGATAGATTTTCCGATTAGGGCTTGAATGCTTTGCTCTTCGAGGGGAATAACCAAAGGAGAATTTTCATCACGAGCAAAAAGATAAGCAATTGATGTCCGATTAAATTGACCGGTAAATTTTACAGCGACCTGAGGATCATTTATTGAACGAGTATAAACTGCATTAATATTTGTATTAAATAGATCACTCCCTTCCTGAAAGAAGGGCCTGCGTTCCGAAAAGTATAACCCAAAAGTACTATTTACATCAACCTGATCAGCATCTGATTCTACTTGAGAAAAATCAGGATTATATGAAAACTCTAATGATGAATTT
>QNAD01000078.1 GCA_003641345.1 Candidatus Zixiibacteriota bacterium
AAAAAATATAAAAGTATAATAAAGCGTAAAACAGGAGATGCTTTCCCCGATGATCCATGGGAACAATTAAAATTAGCAAGGGATGCTGTTTTTCGTAGTTGGAATAACCCCAGAGCTATTTCTTATCGTCGGATGAATAACATTCCAACCGATATTGGGACAGCTGTAAACATTCAAGCGATGGTTTTTGGCAATATGGGTAAAGATTCTGCTACTGGAGTTGGGTTTACAAGAAATCCTGCCACAGGGGAAAAAGAGTTTTACGGTGAGTATCTTATTAATGCTCAAGGTGAAGATGTTGTAGCTGGTGTTCGAACTCCGGAACCGATTGCAAAATTGGAAAAGTTATTTCCCAGTGTTTATAAACGATTGAAAACAATTACCACTAAATTGGAAAAACATTATCGGGATATTCAGGATTTTGAATTTACCATTCAGCAGGGCAATCTTTATATGTTGCAAACCAGGAATGGTAAAAGAACTGTGCAGGCGGCAATAAAAATTGCTGTTGATATGGTAAATGAAAAATTAATAACCAAAGAAGAAGCTCTGATGGGAATTGAACCGCACCAACTCGATCAGATTTTACATCCAAGTTTGGATAAATCAGCTGATTTTGATGTTGTCACAACTGGTTTAGCGGCTTCTCCGGGGGCTGCATCGGGGCGTGTATATTTTACTTCTGAAGATGCTGTTAAGTTTGCAGGTAAAAAGAAAGTAATTCTTGTAAGAGAAGAAACAAATCCTGATGATATCGAAGGCATGAATGCAGCTTCGGGAATTTTAACAGCACGTGGTGGAATGACTTCACATGCTGCCGTTGTTGCCCGAGGAATGGGCAAATGTTGTGTAAGTGGTGCTGAGAATGTTCGTGTAAATCTAAAGAAAAAGCAATTCCAAATTGGACGTTTGGTTATAAAAGAAGGTGAAATTATTACTCTGAATGGTTCAACTGGTGAAGTTATTTTGGGAGAAGTTCCAACAATTGAGCCAGAACTCTCAGGTGAATTTTCTACATATATGGGTTGGGCTGATGAATTCAGAGAGCTCAACATAAGAACTAATGCTGATACTCCAAAAGATGCCAAACAAGCTCTGAAATTTGGTGCTGAAGGCATAGGGTTATGTCGGACAGAGCATATGTTTTTTGCTGATGATCGTATTCCTATTGTGCAGGAAATGATTATTGCCGATTCACCTGAAGAACGTCAGGTTGCTTTGGATAAACTTCTCAATTTTCAAAAGAAAGATTTTAAGGCGATTTTCGTTGCAATGGAGGGATTTCCGGTTACTATTAGAACATTAGACCCTCCCTTACATGAATTTTTACCTTCAATCGAAGAGACAAAGATTAAATTAGAAAATTTAGATAAAAACAGGGAAGATTACGAAGAGGAAGAAGCACGTCTTGAAAAAATAATTAGGCGTATTCAAGAACTGGAAGAAACCAATCCTATGCTTGGCCATCGTGGGTGCCGTCTTGGAATTGTTTATCCCGAGATAACCGAGATGCAGGTGAGAGCAATAATTAAAGCCGCTTGTCTGCTTGCAAAAGACAAAAAGAAAGTTATTCCTGAAATTATGGTACCTTTGGTTGGTCATGTAAATGAATTTAAAAATCAAAAAGAAGTTATAAAAAGAATAGCCGACGAAATTATTGCAAAATCAAAAGTTAAAGATTTTGAATATAAGATTGGTACGATGATTGAAATTCCTCGAGCGGCATTGACTGCTAATGAGATTGCTGAAGAGGCGGAATTCTTCAGTTTTGGAACAAATGACTTAACACAAATGGCAATGGGTTTTTCAAGAGATGATGCCAGTAAATTCCTTTTTTATTATCTTGAGAATGATATTCTTCCTCATGACCCGTTTGTTTCAATTGACCAAAGTGGTGTTGGGCAATTAATAGAGATGGGTAAAGAAAAAGGGCGTAAACAAAACCCTGATTTGAAAATTGGTATTTGTGGTGAGCATGGAGGTGATCCTGAATCAATTGAATTTTGTCATAATCTTGGCTTGAACTATGTTTCATGTTCTCCTTATAGAGTTCCTATTGCAAGATTAGCTGCTGCTCAAGCAACATTGAGAGCTAAAAAAACTTCTAAAAAGAAGTAAGAAATTGAAATTGATATAGAAAAAGTTATTAAACTATACAATATTAGACAAGCCGTCAGGTAAATGCCAGGCGGCTTTTTTATTTTTTGAATTTATAAAAATAAGTTTAGCTTGACTTTAATAATAAATATACTATTTCTTTGTATAATTAGTGTAGATAAACGAACTATTAGAATAGTTTATTTATAATAGGAAAAGTTTAATTATTGATTTGTGTAATAAGTGTAACCTAAAGAAAGATAATAAATTATGAAAAACCATCTGGATTATTTATTTCGCCCAAGATCTATTGCTGTGATTGGAGCTTCGAGCACAAAAGGAAAGATTGGTCGTGAAACAATTCACAATATCCTTTTGGCTGAGTATAATGGAAAGGTATTCCCGGTAAATCCAAATGCGTCAGTGATCCATTCTATAAAATCTTATTCAACAATTCTTGATGTTCCTGACGCTGTAGATTTGGCGGTTATAATTATACCTAAAGATCAAGTTCGTGAAGTTGCTATTCAGTGTGGGGAAAAAGGGGTTAAAGGTCTATTAGTAATATCTGCCGGTTTTTCAGAGATTGGATCTGAAGGAAAAAAAAGAGAACTGGAACTTCTGTCAGTTGTTCATGATTATAATATGCGGATGATAGGACCTAATTGTTTTGGACTTGTGAATACCGATCCGAAAATTAGCCTAAATGCAACTTTTGGTAAAATTTACCCAAATCGAGGAAGAATTGGTTTTATTACTCAGTCTGGAGCAATGGGCGAAGCAATAATGAATCATGCGAATGAACTTGGGATTGGTTTTTCTTTGGTAGCATCGATTGGTAATAAAGCTGATATATCTTCAAATGATGTTTTAGATTATTTCAAAGATGATCCGCAGACAGATATAATTCTTATGTATTTGGAGAATTTTGGTAATCCGAGAAATTTCATTAAAATTGCCAGAGAAGTTTCACGAAAAAAACCTATTGTAGCTGTAAAATCTGGGAGAACAAGTCTTGGAGCCAAGGCAGCTTCATCTCATACTGGTGCCTTGGCTGGTCTTGAAGTAGGCGTTGATGCTTTAATTGAACAGTCTGGCGTAATGCGAGTTGATACTGTTGAAGAATTATTTGATGTAGCCTCGGCTTTATCTCGCCAACCGATTCCTAAAGGTAATAGAGTATGTATTGTTACAAATGCCGGTGGTCCCGGAATTTTAGCAACCGATGCTCTTATAAATAATGGTATGGAAATGCCCAGTCTTTCTGCTACTACGGTTAAAAAGTTAAAAACTTTTATTTCGGCTGAAGCATCTTTTTCAAATCCGATGGATATGGTCGCTGGAGCCGGACCAAAAGAATTTAAACTAACATTAGATACAGTTAAAAATGACAGTCGATATGATACTATCGTTCCAATCTTTGTCCCTCCGGTAACTGTGAATCAATTGGAAGTTGCTAAAAAAATTCATGAGTCATTAAAAAATACAGACAAAACTGTATTGGCGTGTTTTATGGGGGCAGGAGAGAAACCGGCAGGGGTTGAATATCTTGAAAAGCATAATATCCCAGTTTATATATATCCTGAATCATTGGCAAAAACATTGTCGATTATTTGCAGGCATCACACATGGCTGAAAAAACCTAAGGGAAAGATTAAAAATTTCAAGGTAAATTCTGAAAAAGTCAGAAAGATTGTAGATGAAGCTTATAAAAATGGAGACGATGCCATAATTAGCGAAACTGCCATTGAGATATTGAATGCTTATGGTATTCCTGCGGCAGGGTATCGTTATGCTTTTAATGGCAAAGAAGCTGTAAAGGCGGCTAATGAAATTGGATATCCGGTAGTGATGAAAGTTAATACGCCTAAGATGCTTCACAAAACCGAAGAAGGGGGAGTGATAGTTGATCTTCGGACACCAGAAGAAGTTCTAAAAGCAGGCAATGATCTTGAGGAAAGAGTTGGAAAGCTCAGAAAAGGTGAAAAATTTTCGGTGATTTTACAGCAGATGGTTTCCGGTAGTATTGAAACTGTTATTGGAATGACTATTGATCCACAATTTGGTCCCTTGATAATGTTTGGTCTTGGTGGAATTTATGTCGAAATTATGAAAGATGTATCTTTCAGGATTAAACCGTTGACTGATACTGATGCTAAAGAGATGATTCAGTCCATTAAATCTTATCCGCTTTTAACAGGTTTTAGAGGAGCTCCTCCGGTTGATATAAAGACATTGGAAGAAACTCTATTGAAAATTTCCCAATTAGTCAGGGATTTTGATTGTTTTGCTGAGATTGATATTAATCCGTTTATTGTTTCACCAAATAAAGAAATGTGCAAAGCGGTTGATGCACGGTTTATTCTTAAGAAACAATAATTTATCCTTATTGACTTATACTCTCCTTTTGCTTAAATATTAAAGTAATTGGTGAATTCTCTTTTAAATAAATTGGAGAATTTACAATGCTTTGCAAATGTAAAATATGCCATTTATGCATTAAGGAGTCATATGAAACTTGAATTAAAATCAATCGGTATTTGGTCATTTTTCAAAATATCATTTATTTTTAATCTTATTTTTGGCTTCATCTTTGGATTTATCTATGCCATGTTTGCAGGTCTGATTTTAACTTTCATGTCAAGCATGCCTATGTTTGATTCGGGAGGCATGAATCCGGATGATTTGTCTGTTGGTGCACTTATGATAGTGATGCCGATTTTTATGGCAATTTTTATGGCTGTTATAAATACTATTATGGGTGTGATTGCTTTAGGTATTTATAATTTAGTGGCAAAATTAGTTGGCGGTTTAGAATTAAAATTTGATCAGGTTCAAGATCAAAATCTAAACTTCCAGCAAGTTCAACAACCTTATGCCCCCCCACAAACAGCCGCAACACAATCACTATCACAAAACAATTATCAACAGCAGGCAACTTCACCTCCTGTACCTCCTTTGACTCCAAAACCTGAGGACATTCCTAAACAATATCGTCCGGAATCTGATAATTCTAATTTCAATCAATCTGAAAATAAACCGGATGAAAATAAAAACGAAAATGATAAACCAAATTCTTAATAAGGATTTTAATGACTGATAATAATGTAAAAGTTCGTATCGCACCATCACCTTCAGGATACGTTCATGTTGGTACAGCTCGGATGGCGATTTGTAATTATCTTTTCGCTCGTCATTTTGGAGGGCAGTTTTTAGTTAGAATAGAAGACACAGATATCGAAAGGTCTGACCAGTCTCTTATCAATCCCATATTAGATGCTATTAAATGGTTGGGATGTGATTGGGATGGAGAGATTGTCAGACAATCGGAACGAACTGAGATTTACAAGAAATATGCTCAACAAATATTGGAATCCGGTAAGGGGTATCGCTGTTTTTGTACTAAGGAACAGTTAGAACAGGATCGTAAAAAAGGTAGAGAAAATAAAGAAGCATCTGAGCGTCATAATAGATGTTATTATCTTACACAAGATGAGATAGAATCAAAGCTCAAGGCAGGTGAAAAATATACCATACGATTATTTATTCCTGATGGTGAGACCACTTATGATGATATAGTGCTGTCCGAGGTTAGCCGTAAAAATGAAGATATTGAAGATTTTATTATTGCTCGTTCTGATGGAACTGCAGTTTATAATTTAGCGGTAGTAGTTGATGATCATGAGATGGGTATTACTCATGTAATACGAGGGAATGATCATGTAACAAATACATTCAAACAGATTCATATCTATAATGCCTTAGGTTTTGATTTGCCGATATTTGGGCATATGCCTCTTATTCTCAGACCGGATAAAAGAAAAGTATCGAAAAGATTAGGCGATAAAGGGGTTGGTGAATTTCAAGCGGAAGGATTTCTGCCGGAAGCATTATTTAATTATCTTTGTTTGTTGGGTTGGTCGCCTAAAACAGACCGCGAAATTTATTCTGTTAAAGAATTTATAGATATTTTCACAGAAAAGAATTTTAATTCATCGAATGCTGTTTTTGATGAAAATAAACTCATTGCTTTTAATAAAGAACATATCTCTTTAAAGCCAGCTCATGAATTAGCCGCCTTGGTAGCACCTTTATTTTATGAAGCTGATATTCAATCCAAATACTGGTTTGAAACCAGATGGAAATATCTGTGCCAGGTGATTGATGTTCTTAAGGGCAGAGTAAAAAAGCTGTCGGATTTTGTTGAGATGGGAAGTTATTTTTTCCAGTTTGATTACAAATACGATGAAAAAGCAAAAGGTAAACATTTCATTCCTAAAAATATAGAATTACTTGAAGCTTTAATTGAAAAATTTGAAAAACTTTCTGAGTTCACTCATGAAAATACAGAGCAGGTTATAACAGAATTATCAGAAGAAAAACAGATTAAAAAGGCAGTGATAATTCATCCTACACGACTGGCTACATCTGGCGTTCCCGGAGGTCCAGGGCTATATGATTTGCTTGTGCTATTGACAAAACCAATAGTTATAGAGCGAATAAAAAAAGCTATTGAATATATTAAACAGAATAATTAATAAATAATTTGAGGGCAAAATGTCAAAATCTAAAGAACAAGTTGCAGAAATACTGAAAGCCGCAATCAGAGGTGAAGAAGACGGATATAAATTTTATGATATTGTAGCCAAAAAAGCAGTTGATCCAATAGCTAAGAAAAAGCTGGAAGGATTGCGTGATGATGAAATCAGACACAAAGAAACTTTGATTGAAATATTCAAAAAATATATCGGCGGTGAAGTTGGTGAGCTACCTGAGAAAGGACTCTCAGTACTTACAGAAGTTTTTCGTAAAGGGCATGTGATGGAGCTTAAATCGGAAATGGAATTTATAAATTTGGCTATTGAAGCAGAACTGGCGGCTACAAAATATTATAAAGAACAACGTGATTTAGTAGATGATAAAAATTTCACAGAAATTTTTGATAAATTAGCTGATGAAGAACATCATCATTATGAATTGTTAATGGCTGAACGTGAAGCCTTGACAGGTAATTATAATTGGTTTGGATACAATGATAGTCCTATGGAACACTGATAATAATAAAATTATTAGTGGGTGAGGAATTTAAATGGTATTTCCAAAAGACAAAATAGAAATCAGTTTAAAAGTAGGTGATGAAGCTCCTGATTTTACTCTTATCACTCACAATGAAGGGGAATTAAATCTGCATTGGTATCAGGGGAGAAAAAATGTTATTTTAGCTTTTTATCCGGGCGATTGGACTCCTGTCTGTGCTTCTCAGATTGCTGATTACAGTCAATTTGATGATCTATTTGAAAAATATAATTGTCAGCTTTTTGGTGTCTCTGTTGATTCAATATTTTCACACAGGGCTTGGGCAAAATCTTTGGGGAATATTACGTTTCCGTTAATGTCTGATTTTTACCCTCATGGAAAAGTTTCTAAAAAATTTGGTGTGTTTAATCCTCGTGGATATGCTGAAAGAGTTGTGTTTCTTATAGATAAAAAAGGAATAATACGTTATATTGAGCATCCTGAAATTGATCAAGTTCCAGATAGGGATGAACTAATCAAACAATTGGAGAGTTTGAATAATAATTAAATGAATTAGAACTTGATTGAAAAACATGTTTTGGTAAAAAGTAATTTTCAGAAAACAAAAAGAAGAACAAAAGTAAAATGTATTTTTCATTACCAACAGAATATCGCCAAGCAGGGGTTGATGAACTTAAAGATAGAATCAAAGCTGTTAAAAAAAGAATGGGTTCCAGTCTTTGTATTCTTACTCACCATTATCAACGGATGGAAATAGTTGAATTTGGTGACTATGTTGGCGATAGTTATGGTCTCTCTGAAATTGCTGCAAAAAATAAAGATGTAGAAAAAATTGTTTTCTGCGGTGTTCATTTTATGGCTGAAGCCGCTGATATCCTTACTGATAATAACAAACTTGTATATTTACCCAATCCTTTAGCCGGATGCCCTATGGCGGATATGGCTGAAATGGCAGATGTTATGACCGCCTGGGAACAGTTGGAAAAATTTGGCGGTGATAAACGAATTATGCCTATTTCCTATATGAATACCACTGCTGGTTTAAAAGCGTTTACCGGTCGTCATGGCGGTCTGATTTGTACATCCTCTAATGCTCCTGCCGCTCTTAAATATGGTTTTGATAAAAGAGAAAAAATATTTTTCTTCCCCGATCAGCATCTTGGAAGGAAT
>QNAD01000079.1 GCA_003641345.1 Candidatus Zixiibacteriota bacterium
CCTGGTGTTGATGTGGACTTATTTTTGACCGATGGTGAAGACTGGGGAAAACCCGGAGATTTGCCGTATTATTGCCTCGGAGCCAAAGAATTTGCCAGACGGGGGATAAAAGGGAAATATGAATTTGGGATTCTTTTGGATATGATAGGTGATGAATATCAAAAAATATATCGAGAGGTATATTCTGAACGGTTTGCAAAAGAGTATAATGATATGGTTTGGAGAGTTGCCAAAGAATTAAATATCAATACTTTTATTGATACTGTAAAAGCGACAGTCTATGATGATCATCTTGCTTTAAATGCCGGAGGTGTTCCAACCATTGATATTATTGATTTTGATTATCCCTACTGGCATACCGAATTTGATACACCCGATAAATGTTCGGCTCAGTCTTTAGATAATGTTGGCAGAGTTGTATTAGAAATTATATATAATCAAAGCATATGGCCAAACTAAGTATTAAACAATTAAGAGATTTTCCTTCGGTGGAAGAAATTCTGCAAGAAAAAAAAATCATATCCGTCATAGAATCTATGCCAAGACCTATAGTTGTTAGTATAATCAGGGAAGTTATAGGTGACCTGAAGCTGGAAATTGAAAAAAAAAAAGAGATTCTATTTGCAGATTTAATGCATAAAATTATTAATCAATTAAATTTTTGGAAAAGAAAAGAAATATCATCTGTTGTCAATGCTACGGGAATAGTTGTTCATACAAATTTAGGTAGGGCTCCTTTAAGCGAAACTCTATTTGATGAAATTAAAAAGCATGTTACCGGTTATGGTAATATTGAATTTGATAATCAAACTGGAAAAAGAGGGAAAAGGGGAGAGGCGTGCGAGAAATATTTAGCTACTCTTGCCAAATCGGAATCAGCGACAGTCGTTAATAATTGTGCTTCGGCTTTATTCTTAATCCTTAATACTTTTGCTAATCGTAAAAACGTAATTCTTTCGCGTGGGGAGTTAGTACAGATTGGAGGGGGTTTTCGGATTCCCGGAATACTCAAAAAATCCGGTGCTAAATTATCGGAAATTGGTACCACCAATATTACTATTAAAGATGATTATGAAAATGCCATCGATTCGAAAACCGGATTGATTTTAAAAGTACATCAAAGCAATTTTAAACAAGCAGGGTTTGTTGAAGAAACTTCGATTCAGGAATTAGTTTCGCTTGGTAAAGAACATAAAATTCCCATAGTAAATGATCTTGGGAGTGGTGTTTTTATTTCCACTAAGGAAATTTTAGGATATAATGAACCGACCGTTCAGCAATCGGTAAAGCAGGGAGCTGATATCACTTGTTTCTCTGGTGATAAAATGCTTGGCGGATGTCAGGCTGGTTTGATTGTTGGGCAAAAAGAATATATTGATAAAATAAAAAAGAATCCTCTTTTTAGAACGATGCGAGTTGATAAAATTGTTTATTCAATTTTGGAAAAATTACTAACGATCTATCTTAACGATAATTATAAGACAGATGTTAAGCTTTGGTCAATTCTTTCCACTCCGGAATCTTTGTTGTACAAACGTGGAAAAGCAATTTTGAAATCATTGAGTAACCACGAAGGACTTACTGTGGAGGCATCCAAAGCGTTTGTTGGTGGCGGCGCTCTTCCCGAATCTGAAATCCCATCAGTGGCGATTACCTTCAATGATAAATTCAACCCAAACAAATTGCTCAGAAAATTCAGAGAGTTAGCAACTCCTATTATTGGAAGAATTGAAGATGGTCGCTTTATGATTGACTTAAAAGCTGTTGATGAATCCGAATTATCTTATCTTGCAAATGCTATAAAGAAAATAATTGAATAGTTATGATTGTTGTTGGTACTGCGGGACATATTGATCATGGGAAATCTGCTATAGTTCAAAGATTAACCGGTACTCATCCGGATAGATTACCCGAAGAAAAAGCTCGTGGTATGACTATCGACCTTGGGTTTGCCTTTAAGAAAACAAACAGCGGAGAAGATATTGCTTTCGTTGATGTTCCGGGTCACGAGCGGTTTGTAAAAAACATGATTGCCGGTGTCGGCGGTATCGATGTTGTTATGCTTATTATTGCTGCCGATGATGGTTGGATGCCTCAGAGTGAAGAGCATTTTCAGATAATTAGAATGCTTGGTGTTAAGTCAGGGCTTATTGTCATAAATAAAATTGACTTGGTCGAGCCGGATTGGTTGGCTCTTTTGCAAGACGAAATCAAACAGAAAGTGTCTGGCTCTGTTTTGGAGCAGTCGCCGATTTTCGAAGTTTCTGCGGTTACCGGAGATGGTTTTGATTTGCTGGAGAATTATTTTATGTCTATTGATGAAAAGTTATCATCTAAACAGAATACAAATATTTCACGATTATATATAGATCGTTCATTTGTTCGGCAGGGAATAGGTCAGGTTGGCACAGGTACCTTGAAGGGTGGAACGTTTTTCTCCGGTCAAACGGTTTCTCTTTTTCCTGCAAACATCAAAGGAAAAATCAGATCTTTGCAATCACAAGGGGCAGAGGTCAAAACTGCTCATCCTGGGTTTAGAACCGCTATTTCTGTCACCGGAGCTGATAAAAAAGATATTGTTCGCGGTGGAGTGATAACTTCGGAAATGAATCTTGATTTTTATAAGCACAATTCTGTTTTGTCATTATCTGTTGAACTTCTTGAAAATTCTCCAATAAAACTTACCGACCGAAGACGTATCCTTCTTCTCACAGGAACAACCGAAGTTGAAGGGGAAATCAGATTGCTTGATAAAAAAGCTATCAATCCATCTGAATCTGGAATCCTGTTTTTTAAACCTGATCACCCAATTTATTCATTGATTGGTGACCGGTATATTATGCGTCTGCCTACTCCGATGGTAACTATTGGAGGTGGCAAGGTGATGGATTTCAATAAAGATTTTCCTAAAAAACGTGAATACGAAAACTATCAATTTTTGCATAAAAGAATTGCCGATAATGTAAATGATTTAATACAATCCGAACTGGAAAAATTAACTCTCGTCCATAAAAAAGAATTGCTGAACCGGTCTGATATTTCAAGGAGTGACATTGAATTTTCATTAAAAAGTTTGATTAAAAATGGAAAAATCAATGACGAAGGTGATTTTATATTCGAAACTGCATCACTTGAGAAAAAGACTTCTGCTATCATTGAAAAAATAAAGCAAACTTTAAATGATAAACCACATCTTAAGGGTTTAACAATTGAAGAAATTTCTCGAATTACTGCATGGCCCGTTAAAACAGTTGAGCCGTTATTAAACTACATGATGAAACAAAATATTCTTTCAAAATCAGTTGATAAATATAATATTCTTGGACGTGGAATGTCTTTAAAGGGGGAAGTCAAAAAAGCACATGATGAAATTATGACTGATTTGAAAAATAACTTTTTTACTCCTCCAAAACTAAGTGGAATTGCCGGTAAGGGAAAAGCTTATCGAGAAGCTATAAAATTTATAATTGAGACTAACGAAGGTCACAAATGTGGGAGTGAGTTTGTCTTTATAACTTCAGCTTGGGATGAGATTATTGATTTTATTAAACAAAAATTAAATAACTCCAATCAATTGACAGTATCTGATTTAAAAGAAAAATTTGGTTTTTCACGTAAATTTACCATACCTATCCTTGAGGAAACTGATAATATCGGTCTTACTCTAAGGAACGATGATATTAGAATTAAAGGGTCGAAATTTGAAAGCTAAAAATCTTTACTATAATGCGAAAATCTATACTCAGGCAGATTCGCTTACCGTCAATAGTATGGCTGTTTATAAAAATAAAATAACCGCTATCGGTAATAATTTAGAATATGACCCTGATTTTAAATCTTATGCTAAAATTGATTTAAAAGGAAAAACAATTACTCCTGGTTTCGTAGATGCTCACACTCATTTTTATTATTTTGCTCTTTCATTTAGAAGAGTTTCGCTTGATGGGCTTGACTCTTTAGAAAAATGTTTAAACAAAATTAAAGTCTTTGCAAAAACTCTTAAAAAAAATGAATGGGTACTTGGCGAAGGATATTCGCCGGATCGTTTCAAGAAATTTATTGAACCGGACAAGTATATGCTTGATAAAGTAACAGGTGGACGGCCTGCATTTATCTTTTCAAAAGACCAACATTCCGCATGGGCTAACAGCAAAGCGATTCAAATCGCAGGTGTGAATGATAAAACAAAAGACCCTGTTGGAGGGAAGATTGAAAAATTACCTGATGGAACCCCAAGTGGAATATTCAGGGAGAAATCGGCATTTGGTATTATCTATTTTAAAATTCCACTACCATCTAAGGCAATTGAAAATAAATGTTATAATCAGGCGTTGGAGTATGCTTATGAAAAAGGTGTGGTCGGCGTTCATTCAATGGATGACTCACCAGGAGTGTTTGATTTCTTCTTGGAAAAAGCTGAAAAGGGAAAACTCGGATTGCGATTAAATTATTATTTTCCTGCTGGTGCAATTGATATTTTAAAGGAAGCAAAGATATATTTCGGCATGGGAGATGAGTTTCTACGTGTAGCTGGAATTAAAATCTTTACCGATGGCGCTCTTGGGAGTAAAACCGGACTTTGTTTTAACAAATATATTGGTTCTAAAGATAATTTTGGGATTGAAATAAGCTCTGTAAAGGAGATGCTCAAAATTGCAAAAAAGGCTGTCAAATTAAATCTACCCTGTGCTGTTCATGCTATCGGAGATAAAGCAGTCTCAAATGTTTTGGAGGTTTTTGAATCTTTGCCAGGATTGCATTTTGGGGCACGTCAACGGATTGAACATTTACAAATGATTCGTAGAAAAGATATTAGCCGTCTTAAAAAGGTTGAGGCTGTAGCTTCTATGCAACCATCACATTGCCTTTCGGATATACAAATGGTTAGGAAATACTTGGGTAACAGAGGGAATAACTGTTATATTTTCAAAACGCTAATTGACCAAACTGTTCCTTTAGCTTTTGGTTCTGATGTTCCGATTGAGCCGCTTGACCCAATTGCCGGTATTGATGCCGCTGTCCGAAGAGCTAAAATGAAGAGCAAAGATGTCTTTTATCCCAAACAAAGAATCACAGCCGAACAAGCACTGTATAATTTTACGGTTGGTCCGGCTTATGCTGTTGGGCAGGAGTATTGTCGGGGGTATTTATTGCCAGGTTATCCAGCTGATTTTGTTGTGTTATCACAGGATATTTGCAAAATTGCACCTTCAAAAATTATAAACACAAAAGTTCTGGCGACTTTTTTAGACGGAAAAATTAAATATATTGATAAATCTTTAAGTCTATAATGTGATTAATTTATATTATTAAATTGACAAGGAAGTAAACAAAGAAATATATTGAATTATGTTAAACAAAAACAGATTATATAAATTAATATTAGTTTTACTTTGTTTCTTTTTGGTCAGCCCGATTATTTCATTTACAATAAAATCTGCCATAGCAGAAGATACTATTCCCTCAGATTCTACGAATTTGGGAGATTCTATCATTGATTCAATAGAAGATAAACAAAAAGAATCTTTGGTCTATACACTAAAAATTGAAGGAGCTATTGGGACTGTTACCGATGATAGAATTGAACAGGCTATAAAACAATCAGTTGCAGATAACGCCAGTTTATTGGTTATATACCTGGATACTCCGGGAGGCTTCACCAAACCAACATGGTCAATAAATAAAAAGATTCTTAACTCCGGCGTTCCAATTTGTATTTATATCGCACCATCTGGAGCACGTGCAGGATCTGCAGGAGTCTATATGACTTACGCATCCCATTTTGCCGCTATGGCACCCTCGACAAATATTGGTGCGGCACATCCTGTCTCAGGAGGGGGACAGGAAGTTGACTCAATCATGAATGAAAAAATTACTAATGATGCTGTGGCACAAATAAAAGCCGCCGCTGAAAAGAGAGGTCGCAATTCTGAATGGGCGGAAAAATCTGTACGTGAGTCGGTTTCAATAACAGATAACGAAGCACTTGAATTAAATGTAATTAATTTCAGAGCTGAAAATTTGGAAGATTTATTGTCTCAAATTAATGGCAAGGAAATTGAACTGCCAAAAGGTAAAGTTGTGGTGCATCTTGAAAATGCCAAAACGAAAGATTTAGGAATCTCTTGGATACATGCTATTCTTGAAATAATTACTCAACCGGATATTGCTTTTATTCTTTTTTCAGTCGGATCTCTTGGAATTATGTTAGAGTTGTATAACCCCGGTTCAATTTTCCCGGGAGTTGTCGGGGCGATATCTTTAATTTTGGCTTTTTATTCATTTCAGGCACTGCCTATAAATTATGCCGGAGTGGCTTTGATTTTACTTGCGATATTTTTATTTATTGCAGAAATAAAAATTATCAGCCATGGTCTGCTTACGATTGGAGGATTAATCTCATTTTTCTTAGGAGGGCTTATGCTGATTGATACCGTTGATCCAAGTTTGCAAATATCGATGTCTGTCCTTATCACGGTTGTTGTTGTTGTCGGTTTAGCAGTTGTTGGAGCAACTTGGCTGGTTATAAAAGCCGCAAGAAATAAACCTTTTATTGGAATTGAAGGAATGGCGGGGAAAATTGCAGAAGTTCGAAAAAATGGCTTGGTGTATGTTGATGGTGCGCTTTGGAAAGCTGAATCTAATGATTCTTTGGTTGTTGGTGAAAAGGTTGAGGTAATTTCTCTTGATAAGCTTATTTTGAAAGTAAAAAAAATTAATTCATAATTGAGGGAGGTAAAGATGGTTTCAGGATTACCAGTTTTAGCAGTTCTAATATTTTTTGGCATGCTTTTACTTTTCAACATGATTAAAATTCTCAAAGAATATGAACGAGGTGTCATATTCCGACTGGGAAGATTAATTGGAATGAAAGGTCCGGGGCTAATAATTCTTATCCCTATAATCGATAAAATGGTACGGGTAGATTTGCGTGTTGTAACTTTTGACATTCCCCCACAGGACGTAATTACAAAAGATAATGTCTCAATCAAAGTCAATGCTGTGCTTTATTTCCAGGTTGTTCAGGCAAATAATGCGATTGTCTCAGTTGTGAATTATTTCGAAGCCACCTCACAAATTGCCCAGACTACTTTGCGTTCGGTTTTGGGACAAGTAGAGCTTGATGATCTTTTGGCTCAGCGAGATAAAATCAATGCTGAACTTCAACATATAATAGATGACCAAACCGAACCATGGGGAATCAAAGTTTCTGTGGTTGAGGTTAAAAATGTTGATCTCCCGCCGGAGATGATGAGAGCGATGGCTAAACAGGCTGAAGCAGAACGTGAGCGAAGAGCAAAAGTTATTCATGCCGAAGGTGAATATCAGGCTTCTCAGAAACTAGCTGATGCCGCTCAGGTAATTGCTACGGCTCCTAATGCAATGCAGCTCAGGTTCTTACAGACTTTAACCGAAGTCTCGGCGGAGAAAAACTCAACTTTGGTTTTCCCTGTACCTATTGATTTATTAAGTTCTTTGAAAAATTTCTTGGATAAAGGCGCCAAAGAGAACTAATTATTTAGTAGTGTAAAATATATAAAAGTTATATATTATATATAGTCGTTGCGAGAAGTGAAAAACTAAACAATCTTTACAATTGGTCAAACAAAGATTGCGTGCTTCATTCGCAACGGCTTTTTTTATTGGTGAGAAGCATATCATTGTTATGAAAATTTGTTTTAATTTTGGGCAGGTCTACGAGGGAACTTATCTTGCGAAAACTTTCAATCAATCGTATTTATTGTAGGTCATGTCTTTTTTTTTGGAGACATGACTTTTATATTTTATGCAGATAGGCAGGCTCAAGACAAAGAGAGACCTACCCTACTATTTTTACTTTTACATTTTATTTAGATAGGCAGAGAAAAATTGCGTAGAGTGAAACTCTTTAGCAGTTCCGCCTTTTTTTGGCAGAACCACTGGCGAGGTTTTGCCCAATTACTTGCGGTGGAATACCATATAATTATAATTCTTCTAAAAATTTATACTGCGAAATGATTTGTTTATACTCGCTACGCTCTTGACCATATTTTTTATATTCCGCAAAATTTAATTTTGCATTGGTAGTATCATTTAATTTTATACTTAACATCATTTTCAAAAGAAAAGCTTCGGGTGCTGCTTTATCAATACGGAATAATGTATCACAATATGCTAATGTTTTGTCTATATGGTTCTGGTGAAGATAAGCCAATCCAAGATGGGCAATGATATCTTTCTTTTTGGGATTTAGTTTTCTTGCTAATCTTAAACAATTAGTTGCCTCTATATAATTTCCCA
>QNAD01000080.1 GCA_003641345.1 Candidatus Zixiibacteriota bacterium
GGGGGGTATCAAGTATTATTTTATCAATTTCCTTAAAAAAGAAATATTAGTACGTCTGTGTTTTGATAAGTAAGTTTATTTGATAGAAAATTTGATATCTATTTTTGTATAATGGGATATCAATTAATCGTTGATATCCCTTTTTTTATCATTAATATTGAATAATGCAATAATTGTAGAGTATTTTACTTAAGTTGTGCTGAAACATTTGATTTTAAACATCGTAATGAAGTTAAGTACTAAGGAGTAAACAATGGAACGGGATAATAGCGTGGAATCTATTTCAGTGATGCCGACAAAAAATTATTCAATTGGTGGATTGTTTGAAGTGTTTTATAATCCTTCGAAATTGTTTGGTAATGTAAATTATAACCCGAAAGTTTTAGTTCCGTATTTTGTTTATGGAATTTTGATGTTTTTGTTTTTTTATGTAACTGCTGATTATGTTGTAAAGATGCAAATGGAGTCACCAAGTTTTCAACAACGCTTTGAAAATGGTATGCCTACCAATATGACTGATTTGATGAAATATAATGTGATTATATTTGGGACTTTATTGTCATTGATTATTCCAATAATATCGACCGGTTTTGCAATATTTTTTGGAAATTTTATTTATGGGGTAAAAGAGAACTTTAAAAAAGTTTTTTCAGTTGTTATTTTTAGTGCATTTATTATTGCTGTTGGGAAAATAATTGTGTTGCCTATGATTCTTGCTAAGGGAAGTGTAATGATTTCACTGTCTCCGGCTATTTTAGTCTCTCATCTGGGAGCGGATTCATTTTTGTATGTTTTATTTTCAAAATTTGATTTATTTATAATATGGGAAATAATAGTTGCCGGGATAGGTTTTTCAATAATTTATAATTTACCTCGCAACAAAGGTTATATGTTATCTGTCTTATCAGTAGGAATGATATCAATTATTCATATATTATATGCAGCTTTTGGAAAGCTGTTATAGCAAAGGAGTAAACGAATGAAGTTTTTTACGGTCAAAATTCTTGTAGTTGCCTTGACCCTAACTGTTTTAATGGCTGGAAATATTTATTCTCAGGAGTTGACTTTAAATGATTGCATTGAGATAGCTTTACAAAAAAGAGCATCAATCATTGCCGCTTATGGTTCCGAAGATAGAGCTAAAGCTGACAAAAGGGCAGCTCTTGGTGCTTTTCTGCCAAGATTAAATGCTTCCTATGGTTACAGCAAATCAAACACGACAGACATTGAAACGACAATAAATAATGTGACAGCTACTCAAGAAGATCAAGATCGAACCAGTAAATCAATGAATCTTAACGCCAGTATGTGGGCGTTTAGTCTTCCAACTGTATTTAATTATTTCGGAGCATCGGTTGACCGTGAAAAAGCATCTCTTGATGTTTTAAATTCTGAACTGGATTTAATTTTTTCTGTAAAAACTTCATATTATGCATATTTAGCAACGGAACAAAATGTTACGGTTCAAAAGGAAGCAGTTAAACGAAGTGAAGAGCAGTTGAAATTGATAGAATCAAAATATGAACTTGGTTCAGCCGCCAAATCTGATGTGTTAAAGCAAAAAGTCCAATATGGTAATGATAGATTGAGTTTGCTTTCTGCTGAAAATTCTGTTGATGAAACTAAATCTTCATTGGCTTATACTATAGGTCTTGACCCAAACAGTGATCCTAAATTTTCATCGAATTTTATAGAAGTAGATTATGATGGCAATCTAAATGATGCTATGCAATACGGGCTTGATAACCACCCAGGTTTATTGTCAGCTTACAAATTGGTTGATGCATCGGGTTATGCCGTGAAATCACGTAAGGCAGAATACTTGCCACGAGTATCTTTAACTGGTTCTATGAATTGGAATGAAAGTACCGAAGGCGATACAATTACTTATGATTTTTCATCAAAATCTAAATCAATAGGTTTTAATGTTAGTTGGAATATTTTTGATGGGTTTAACCGTGAAAGGAATATTGCAATTGCTAAAATTGGTCAGAATAATGCTAAAGCAAATTTAGCTGATACCCGTAATTTTGTTGCCAAAGAAATTAAAACTGCATTTTTAGAAATTGAACGGCTGAAAAAACAAAAAATGGTATCTCAGGAGAATGTTGACGCATCCGAAGAGGATTTACGCATTCAACAGGAAAAATATGATTTAGGAGCAGCAGCAATTTTAGATTTGTTAAATGCTCAGGTATCTTTAAAACAGGCACAAGTATCGCTTATTGGAGCGGAATTTGATTTCAATTTAGCTGTTTCTCGCTTAAACAAAGCGATGGGTAAACGGTAAATTTTCAGGGGAAGGTTTAAATGAATAAGAAAAAAGTATTTTTGTTTATTGGGATTGGCATCGTTGTTGTCGCTGTTGTAGTTATGAATCTAACTATGAATACTTCTAATGCTACTTTGGTACAGTCTGAAATAGTTAAGACAAGAGATATTGTTGAAACAGTTTCAGCTTCAGGCAGGATTCAACCTCGCACAAAAGTTGAAATCACTTCGGAAATTTCCGGGGAAATTGTTAGTTTGGAGGTTGGCGAAGGTGATTTTGTGAATGTGGGCGATTTGTTGGTTGTTCTGGATACGGTACAATTACAATCTGATGTTGACCAAGCAAGATATGCTATGTCGGAAATTACTGCAAGATTAAACGGTTATAAAGCATCGCTTGATCAAACCAAAAAAGAGTATGAAATACAGAAAAAGTTATTTGAAAAAGATCACACCTCAGAAACAATTTATGACAATTCTAAATTTGCTTATTTAAACAGTAAATCTAATTATGAAGCGTCTTTGGCACAGAAGTCTCAATTGCAATCACGTTTTGAAAAGCAGCTTGATTATTTAAGTAAAGCAAAAATAGTTGCGCCGATGTCAGGAATTATAACTTTTCTGGATTGTGAAGTTGGTGAGATAGCTGCCGCTCAATCGGCATTTTCACAAGGTAAAACATTAATGATAATTTCTGATTTATCAGTTTTTGAAGTAGAAGTTGAAGTTGATGAAACAGAGATAAATAAGATAGCTCTAAACCAGAAAACAGATATCGAAGTTGATGCTTTTCCTGATACCACTTTTCCGGGAGAAGTGGTAGAAATAGGAAATACCGCCTTGCTTTCAGGGATGGGAACATCTGACCAAACGACAAATTTTAGAGTTAAAGTTGTCTTTAGTGACCCAAATGTGAAAATTCGTCCTGGTATGTCGGCTACGGTTGAGATAACTTCCGATGAACGTAGCAATGTTTTATCTGTTCCATATAGTGCGATTGTTATGCGGAATTATGACCTTGACTCTCTTGAAAGAGTTCGCGCAAGTGAAGAATCAGGAACGTCTTTGGCAGTTGATGAAGTTCAGGCTTCGAATGAAGATACTTCAATAGATAATGATTCTGATGAAGAAGATAATAAAGATATTAAAGGTGTTTTTGTTTTTAGGGATGGCAAAGCCAGATTTGTACAAATAGAAACCGGAATTGCTGACAGAAAAAATATCGAAATAAGTTCTGGTTTGGAAGAAGGTGATTCAGTCATTGCCGGACCTTATAGGGTTTTAAGGACTGTTAAAGATGGCGATGACATTCAAGCTGAAAAAAAGAAAGCTGAGAATAAATGACTCTAATTAAAACAGAAAATCTTTGGAAGACTTACACTATGGGGTCTGAGAAAGTTCATGCTCTTAGTGGTGTTACGATTGATATTAAACAAGGAGAATATCTGGCTATAATGGGTCCCTCAGGGTCGGGCAAGTCAACTCTTATGAATTTGATTGGCTGTCTTGATACGCCTACTCAGGGAATGTTTCACTTGAACGAAAGAAATGTCAGCAGTATGAATGATGATGAGTTGGCTAATATTCGTAATCGTGAAATCGGATTTGTCTTTCAAACATTTAATTTATTACCTCGGGCTACTGCTTTGCATAATGTAGAACTACCATTAATTTATAATGGTACTCCAGCGGCGGAAAGACTTGAAATGGCAAAAATAGCTTTGGGGAAAGTTGAACTTGAAGATAGGATGTATCATAAACCGAGCGAGTTATCCGGCGGTCAAAGGCAGAGAGTTGCTATTGCAAGAGCCTTGGTTAATAATCCATCGCTTATATTAGCCGATGAACCAACTGGTAATCTTGACAGTAAAACATCGGTGGAGATAATGAAATTACTTAATAATCTTCATGATCAAGGAAATACGATTATTATCGTTACTCATGAACGGGATATTGCTAATCATGCTAATCGAGTTCTTTCAATTCTTGATGGTAAAATAGATAAAGATGAAATTATCAAAGTAAACCAAAGAAATGGTGTCCATTAAATAAAATGGTAATTGGTTCTATATTTAAAATTGCGTTTCAGTCTTTACTCGCAAATCGACTACGCTCCGGTTTGACTTTGTTAGGAGTTGTTATAGGAGTAACCTCGGTTATGACTATTATTTCAGCTTTGGAGGGTATGATGGGTGGAGTGGAAAAGCAATTGGATCGTTTAGGACCATCTACTTTTATTGCCACTACCATGGGTGGGGTAATAACATCTGAAGAACAATTTCGGGAAATGCTAAAAAGAAAACCAATTGATTTGGATTTAGTCGATGAGATAAGAGAAGGTTGTGATCTTTGTGAAAAAATTTGCCCTCGTGCTTTTGATCATGCTCAAATAAAATATCGAAATAATTCACTGAATAGAGTATCTGTTTTAGCTTCAACTTATAATTTTTTGGATATTGTCGATTTTGAAGTTGCTCAGGGGAGATTTCATTCCCACAATGAAGACAACCTACGTAAGCAAGTTGTGTTTATAGGCGAACAGATTAGGGAAACTCTTTTTTCAGGAGTTGATCCTATTGGTAAAGATTTAAGAGTTGATGGTAAAAAGTATACAATAATTGGTGTTGCTAAAAAAATGGGTTCGATGTTTGGTCAGAATCGGGATAATTTTGTAATAATTCCTTTTTCTACTTATAAGAAAAATTTTGGTAAACCCAGACGCAATGCAAATTATGTAATTAAGGCAAAATCAGTTGAACAATTGGATGAAGCCATGGATCAGGTGCGTCTTATTTTACGTTCCAATAGAAATGTACCATATAATAAGCCGGATGATTTTACTTTAATAACTGCTGATGCTATTCTTGAGCAATTAAATTCCATAACTAGAATTTTTAGAATGGGCATGGTTGGGATTTCTTCGATTTCGTTGGTAGTCGGTGGTATTGTTGTCATGAATATTATGATGGTTTCGGTTACTGAGCGAACAAGGGAAATTGGCATTAGAAAGTCTATTGGAGCTAAACAAAAACATATTTTATTGCAATTCCTGTTTGAAGCTTTAGTTACGACACTGGGAGGAGGGCTATTGGGAACCGTTTCCGGTTTCTTTATTGCGAAGTCATTAGTGGCGATGATTGATATGGCGATATCACCTTCGATGGTTGCTATCTCTGCCGGATTGATTATATCTACCGGTATTGGATTAGTTTTTGGAATTTATCCAGCTATGAAAGCTGCCAGGTTAGACCCTATTAAAGCATTAAGTTACGAGTAATGAAATGATTTTAACCCCTGTTGAAATAAAAGATGCTGTCCTAATGGCACTTAATTCAGTGAAATCTTCTAAACTGAGGTCATTTTTAACGATTTTAGGTGTGATGATTGGTGTAAGTTCAGTAATTGGTCTAGCATCGATTATTAACGGACTTGATGCAGCCTTCAATCAGGAAATAGACGCAATGGGTTCCAATAGTATTATGGTAACTAAGTTTCCTTTTGATGTTGACTATTCACAGCTTTCAGAAGAAGACAGAAACCGTTCTCCAATTACAATCGGTGAAGCGAAAGCGATTGAAAAAAATTGTTTGCATGTTGATGGAATTTCTCCTCAGAATTATTATTTCAAACGCGGTGGAAATGAAGTTAAATATAAAAACAGAAAAGGTAACAATCCTTATCTGATTGGAACTTGGGCTGATTATCTTAAAGTAAATAATTCATCAATTATTAAAGGCAGATTTATAACTGCAACCGATGTTCATGTCCGAGCAATGGTTTGTGTCCTTGGTTATAATTTAGCTAAAAGTCTGTTTGAAAATGAAAATCCAATTGGAAAACCGATTCGAGCCAATGGTAAAGAGTTTGAAGTGATTGGTGTAATGGAAGAGAAGAAATCAACATTAGATGAATCAAATGAAAATAATTATGTTTTGATGCCGCTTTCCACTTTTGATAAATTACATCCATGGGAGGAAGAATTATTATTAGTAGTTAAGGCTGATACTTATGAAAATATTGAAATAGCCAAAGAAGAAATTATTAATACTTTAAGAGTTTATCGGAAAGTACCTTTTAATAAAAGTAATGATTTTGCTTTATCAACTCAGGAGAATTTGAAAGATTTTGTCGGGAATATTACTGACTATATATATATTGCTATGATTGTAGTTACTTCGGTTGGCCTGATGGTGGGTGGTATTGGGGTGATGAATATCATGTTAGTTTCAGTAACTGAACGTACAAGGGAAATTGGAATCAGAAAAGCGATTGGTGCTAAAAAATCAAATATTATTATCCAATTTTTAACCGAAGCCGTTTCTCTCTCTGGTGCTGGTGGTATTATTGGAGTTTTAATTGGAGTTTTTGGAGGGGTTTTAATAAACAATATTTTAGGTTTTCCAATTACAGTCTCAGTTATTTGGATATTTATCGGATTTTTTGTGTCCGTTACAGTTGGGTTGGTTTCGGGGCTTTATCCGGCTTATAAGGCGGCAAAATTAGACCCCATAGAAGCACTTCATTACGAATAGATATTTAATCTTTTCAAACGTCTTAATATTAAACTGAATATTTTCAGGCTCTCTATGAAAAAAATTGTTGTGGAAACGGTTAAAATTTTATTCGTTATATGTTATAGAATTATGAGATTAAAAAAATATAAATATAAGCTAAGTTTTTTTCTGTTATTATTATTTTCTGTGGCATTCTGCGATCAGATTATTCAATTTGGCGACGTGGGAACTGCAAGATTAAATAAAATTCCTTATGATTACGCTTCATTTGCAGTTGATGAACCAGAATTGATAAAATTTGAAGTATATTACCAAATCTATAATTATTTTTTGACGTTTGATAAAAAAGATGGTAATTATTTTGCAAATTATGAGTTTGTTGTAACTGTAAGAGATAACAAGGATAATTTTTTAAAAGATGATAAAAATATTAGACAGATAAAACTGGATGATTTAAAAAGAACAACATCGTTAACAGAATTTCGCACCAATCAAGCGACATTTATACTTGAGCAGGGAAAATATAAAATCCAGTTATTACTAAGAGATAAAAATACACGAAAAGTATATACTGATGAGTTTGATGTTAAATTAGAGAAATACCATCAGAAATCTCCAAAATTTTCAGATATTGAATTTGCTCAGGCAGTTGGTTCTGTAGAAAATCAGTCAAGCCCGTTTTTAAAAGGTGATCTTAATATTATTCCATCGGTTTCCCGCATCTATGGCGGTTTTGGAGAAGATAATAAACTTCTTTTCTATGTCGAAATTTATCCCGGTGAGAAAATATCTGAAGAAGTTGTTATGATTACTCTTTTGCGTCATCAAGTTTACGGAAAAATGGCGTATCGAGATTCGGTCTATATAACTCTTGAAGAACCTTGCACGATGCAGTTGAGAAATATTTCAATCGATGAACTCAGGCCCGGAAATTATGATCTGGAACTTGAATTAAGAAATAAAAAATTCAAGAAATTGGACAAAAAAACAGTTTCTTTTAATATTAAAATGACTCCGGAAATGTTTATAAAATATGATTATGAAAATGTTTTGAAACAATTAGATATTATTGCCGAAGATGATGAAGTTGACAAGATGAAAGACATCAAAGACCTTAAAGCAAGGGTTATTGCTTTTAAAACATTCTGGGAAAAACGTGATCCGACCCCAGGAAGCAAATATAATGAGACGAAAGCTGAATTTTATCGTCGTGTTAGGTATGCTACTAATAATTTTTCATATTTAAGAAATAACGGCTGGAGTAGTGATAGAGGCCGAATATATATTTTGTACGGAGAACCAGATCAATTGGATGATTATCCAATCTCTCCTAATCGGAAACCATATCAGGAATGGCATTATTATAAAGAGGGGAGATACAGAAAATTCCTATTTGTCGATGAGTATGAAGATGGAGATTATCGTTTGGTTTATCCTTATGACGGCTTAAATTTGAGGCCAGA
>QNAD01000081.1 GCA_003641345.1 Candidatus Zixiibacteriota bacterium
AGTTGAAAAAATTGATATTATAATCGACGTCATATTATTGGAACAAAATCTTGAAATTGGCATCGTTTTCAAATCAATATTACGTACTCCAAGAATAAATCTCTTGCCATTTTCTAGAGCAAAAAACTTTGGGATTTCTTCGGGAAGGTGTTGTAAATCTGAGTCAAGGGTCAATACTGAACGATAATTATTATTAATAGCATATCTAAAACCTGCCATCAGCCCGGCGCCCTTGCCTTGGTTTTGTTCAAAATTTATATATTTGACTTTGTGCTTTTTCAGAATTTCCAATGTGTTATCGGTGGAACCATCGTTGACAAAAAGCAGGTTTTCTTCACAGACATATTTTTTAACCCGGTTGATAAGTTCCTCAAGGTAATCGCCGGCGTTATATGCTGGAATGATTACCAAAGTTGAATGCTGATTAATATTTGTCATATTATTTTATACTAACGATAATATAGAAAGAAAAGAAAAAAATGGTCGGAGCGAGCCGATTTGAACGGCCGACCTCTCGCACCCCAAGCGAGTGCGCTAACCAGGCTGCGCTACGCTCCGACATTACAAAAACCAGGCCCAATCTATTGAAAATTCGAAAAAACTCAAGAGAAAAGTTTTAGTAAATCTTCCACATCTTTTCTGATCTGACTTGCTATCGTTTTGACTTTAGCTGAGTTACGAGAAGTGGTTTTAACTTCACTTGGTTTTTTCATACTTAATTTTTGTCGTGCGCCATCGATAGTTAACTTTTCTTTAGTGCGAAGATGAACTATCTGGTTGATAATTTCTATATCTTTATCAGTATAAATTCTATTTCCGCCCCGATTTTTTTTCGGTTTCAAATTCGGAAACTCTTTTTCCCAATAGCGAAGGACATAAGCTTCCAATCCGGTAAGTTTCGCTACTTCACTAATGGAATAATACAATTTTTTGTTAGGTACTTTTCCCATATTTCCCCTTCAACTATATCACCATACTTCAGATTTCAATTTTCTTAACATCAGCTCTTCAATCGCCACCTGAGGTGATTTTTCTTTGAAAAGAATGTTATACACTTCGGTCGTAATTGGCATTTCAATATTATTGATCTGTGCCAATTCATAACCACTTTTAGTTGTTTGAACCCCCTCGGCAACCATCGCCATAGACTCTAAAATTTCCTTTAGTTTTAATCCTTGTCCTAATCTTTCACCAACAAATCTATTACGGCTGTGCTTGGAACTGCAGGTGGTGATAAGGTCTCCAATACCTGACAATCCGGCAAAAGTAGCCGAATCAGCTCCCATCGAAATCCCCAGACGTGTAATCTCAGCCAATCCTCTCGTCATAAGCGCACCACGGGTATTATCCCCCATCCCTAAGCCATCGGCAATTCCTGACCCGATAGCAATAATATTTTTTAAAGCTCCACCCAGTTCCACCCCAATTAAATCTTCAGAATTATAAACCCTGAAATATTGATTGCTAAAAGCTTCTTGAGTCAAATTTATAAATTCGTTGTGAGAACCTGCGACTACCACTGTTGTTGGCAAATTACGGATAACTTCTTCGGCATGCGAAGGACCTGACAGAGTAGCAATTCTTGCCGGAACTGGCGTAAACTCTTCACTGATTACTTCTGACATTCTTTTAAGAGTTTTGACCTCGACTCCTTTGGCAACATTAACAAATCCTGCCTGAGGCGGATAAGATTTTATTTGTTTCAGGACATGCCTAAGTGATTGTGAGGGAACAGCTAAAATTATAATTTCTGCATCAGAGATAGCATATTCAAGATTATTAGTAACCTCAATGTCATCCTGCAATTTGAAATCATTCAATTTTTCAGGAATAGTTCTATGAGATAGTAATTTATTATATTCATCAGGATTAAATTCCCAAAGAGTAACTTCATGTCCGTTTTTTGAGAGTAAGTAGGCAATTGCCATTCCCCATGATCCTGCCCCAAGGATGCATGCTTTAGTTCTCATTGCTGATTTCTCCCTTTTGAAGAAAAACTGAATCTATTTTCTGTTCCATTTAAAATTCTGCTAATATTATGACGATGGGTAATTAGAATCATAAACGCTAAAATTATCGCTAAAAAAAGATTCACTGTCGCAATTTCTTTGCTAAGCATAAATTTCTCAATAAATATAAACAGTGCAAAACCAACCGCCGCTACCATCGAACCAAGTGATACGTATTTTGAAATTAAAAGGACAACAACAAAAATCAGAAACGCAACCAGAGTCTCTAAAGGCATCAACGAAACAATAACTCCCAATGCGGTGTTGACTCCTTTACCCCCTTTAAATTTCAAATAAACCGGAAAAACATGACCAAGAATAGCAACAAATCCACAGATTACTTGAAAACTTTCAAGACCAATACTTTGAACTCCAATAACATTATAGAAGAACCCAGCAAAGACAACTGCCAAAACTCCCTTTAAAATATCTCCAGCAAAAACCCATGATGCAACTTTGCCTCCAGCTATTCGCCAGACATTAGTAGCACCAATATTTCCAGAACCATACTGCCTGATATCCTTAATGCCGTAGATACGGCAGACAATCAAACCGAATGGGACAGAACCTATCAAATAGGCAAATATAACAGGTATTGCAATCATATATAAAATCTAAAAATCAAATAATATCTTCGACTGTAACAAAAACAGGCAGCCAACAAAAATTATTTTATTCAGTTATTATGTCCTCAGGACTGTCAGTAGTTTCCCAATCATCCTCAACTGGCAAATACTCTTCCAATTCAGGGAAATATTCAACCATGGCATCCATCAAAAGTATTACTTCTGCTGAATCTACTTTTTTATCAGATGGCACAGATTGAATCTGCTGGAAAAAGATGCCATATTTTTCATAATCTAATTCTGATGTGTTTATTTTCTCAAGGAAAACTTCTACCAAAGTGCTAAACTTATCAGCATCGATTCCTTCGACTGGTGATTCTTCTAATAATTGCTGAGTGCCGGAGATTACAGTTTGAACGGCAAATCTTGCAAGATCATCCTTTTTCACCCAACATGTCACCGCGGCTGCAATTGCCATGACCATAATCACACCAACAACTATCAGCGTGACCATACATCCTTTGGACATCTTTTTTTTCTCAGTCTGTTCCATTATCCCTCACTATATTTAAGTTTTTATATAGCCTGATTAAAACATGTCATATCAATCGATTTAAGATAAGAGTTGATGTTCAACTTTACGTAAATAATAGTAAATAAGAATTAGTGATACAAGCAATTAATTATGAAATGAAAATAGAAAAAACCCACCAAGGCAATTGCCGAAGCGGGCTTTAAAATTACAAAATTGTTAGCTTCTTTTTATTCAGGTTTTTCAGATTTTGAAGCTTTTTTAGTTTTTTTCGCTTTTTTGTCTTTCTTGTCTGTCTCTTTAACCTTTTTCTCAGTCAAAAGTTCGACAACCGACATTGGAGCACCATCTCCACGGCGAACGCCAAGTTTCACAACACGTGTAAAACCGGAATCACGGTCTGAGAACTGTGGGACGATCTCCGAAAAGAGCTTTTTGAAAACATCTTTTTGTTTGATAGTCTTGGCTACCTGTCGCTTGGAATGAAGCGTATCCTCTTTTGCGGTAGAAATAATTTTATCTACCACTGGTTTAAGAGCTTTGGCTTTAGCGTCAGTTGTTTTAATCACACGATGGAGAAACAATGACATAGCCATATTTGACATTAGTGCTTCACGATGCGGCTTGGTTCGTCCCAACTTTTTTACTTTATCACGATGTCCCATTTTCTACTTTCAATTCTTATTTATTTTGAGTTTCCAAATATTTCGAAATATCCATGCCAAACGACAATTCTAAATCTTCCAGTATCGCCCCAATTTCATTGAGGGATTTACGCCCAAAATTACGATACTTAAGCATTTCACTTTCAGATTTAGTAACCAGTTCTTCCAGATTCTGAATATTAGCGGCTCTCAGACAGTTCGAAGACCTAACCGAAAGTTCCAATTCATCGACACGGGTTCTAAGAAGATTTCTCATACGTACAGTTTCTTCATCTTCTTCCGGTTCTTCCTCAACCATTATTGTTTCATCCATATGGATAAACAGTTGCAAATTGTCTTTCAACAACTTAGCGGCATAACTTAAAGCATCTTCAGGGGTAATAGTGCCATCGGTTGTAATTTCCATAATCAAACGATCATAGTCAGTTCTCTGTCCAACACGTGTATTCTCCACTCTATAAGAAACTTTAACGACAGGAGAGAATAAAGAATCAACAAAGATTGTTCCAACAGGCACATCATCTCTTTTGTTCATTTCGGCAAGGTGGTAACTTTGACCGGAATCAACATCTATTTCCAATTCAAATTCAATATCTTCAGTTAATTCACATATGTGCAGATCTGAATTTATAATTTCTATTTCCGAGTCACTTGATAACATACCAGCTGTAATTTTCCCTTTGGCATTTGTTTTTAAAGTAAGTGTGCGAAGTTCATCGGCGTGCATTTTAAAACGAATATTTTTGACATTCAAAACGATATTAGTAACATCCTCATAAACGCCTTCAACCGTAGAAAACTCATGCAAAACACCTTTAATGCGCATGGAGACAACAGCGGCTCCTTGAATAGAATTTAGAAGTACTCTTCTCAGAGCATTTCCCAGTGTAGCTCCGTATCCTCTTTCGAGCGGTTCTACAATAAATCTTGAATAATTATCAGTAGCCGAAGATTGATCAGTTATGACTTCTTTCGGCATTGTAATTGGCTTCCATTTCATATTTTTTTAGAATCCTCCGGATTTCAGGGATTTCCTTATTTGGAATAAAGCTCAACAATTAGTTGTTCGTTTACGGTCAGCGGAATGTCCATTCTCTTAGGTATTTCTAAAAGTTCACCTTCCAAAGCCGCTTTATTTAATCTTAACCATGCTAAATCTTCACCGCGACCTACTTCTTTTAAAGCGGCGTGGATAAGATCCAGATTTTTTGATTTTTCTTTTATCTTAATAACCTCATTCGGTTTTATCTGGTACGCAGGAATGTCAACAACTCTATTGTTGACCATAACATGACGATGCCTGACCAACTGGCGAGCTGACTTACGCGAAGGAGCAAAACCCAGACGGTAAACAAGATTATCAAGACGGCTTTCTAACAGTTGAAGCAAAATCTCACCGGTAACGCCGACTTTTTGATCTGCACTTTTAAAATAATTTTTAAACTGTTTTTCCAGAACGCCGTAAATTCGACGAACTTTTTGTTTCTCACGTAACTGTATCCCATAAGCCGATACTTTTCTACGAGACCTTTGTCCATGCTGGCCGGGAGCAAATCCACGGCGGTCAAATGAACATTTATCAGTATAACAGCGAGTCCCTTTAAGAAAGAGTTTCTCACCTTCTCGTCGACAAAGTTTACAGTTTGCATCGCGATATCTTGCCATCAATTCTCCTAAAAATATCTAAATAATTATTACTACTAATTAAACTCTTCTTCTTTTTGGTGGACGACAACCATTATGTGGAATTGGGGTGACATCTCTTATCACAGAAATTTCCAAACCGGCCGCAGATAACGACCTAATAGCCGCTTCACGACCAGACCCCGGTCCTTTGACTTCAACTTCCACTCTTCTTAATCCCATATCCATAGCTTCTTTAGCAGCGGTAGTAGCTGCCTGCTGAGCGGCAAACGGAGTTGATTTCTTAGAACCTTTAAAACCGACCTTACCGGCTGAGCCCCAGGAAACAGTATTTCCATATGAATCTGAAATTGTAATAATGGTGTTATTAAAAGTAGATTTAATATGCACCATACCATTTGATTCTACTTTACGACTTTTCTTTTTAGTGCGTCCTTTTCTTTTTGGATCCGCCACAAATCACCTCAATAAATTGGTTGTTATTTTTTTCTCTTAATACCACCGATAGTCGGTTTACGTCCCTTACGGGTCCGAGCATTAGTTTTTGTCCGCTGACCGTGCATAGGCAGTCCGCGACGATGACGAATACCCCTATAAGAGCCGATATCAATCAATCGTTTAATATTTCTACTAATCTGACCGCGAAGAACACCTTCAACATTATAATCTTCCTCGATTGCATTACGAAGTTTGGCTACTTCTTCATCGGTCAATTTATTAACCCGAATATCAGGGTTAACACCAGTTTTTTTTAGTATTTCGTCTGCAATAAACGGTCCTATCCCATAGATATATCGGAGCCCAATTTGAACTCTTTTTTCTTTAGGCAGGTCAACACCAGCTATACGCGCCACCCGTTACTCCTTATATTTCAAATTATAAATTCTTCTTAACCTTGACGTTGCTTATGACTTGGAGATTTAGAGCAAATAACTCTAATGACACCGCGTCTTTTAATTATTTTACAATGTTCGCAACGTTTTCTAATCGATGACTTAACTTTCATTATCATCCATCCTATTTATAGCGGTATGTAATTCTACCGCGTGTTAAATCATAAGGCGATAACTCAAGAGTTACTTTATCGCCTGGTAAAATCTTAATAAAATGCATACGCATCTTTCCGGATACATGGGCTAAAACAACATGACCATTATCAAGTTCCACTCTAAACATAGCATTAGGTAACGGTTCAATAACTTTTCCCTCTACCTTAATATTAACTTCTTTAGCCACTCATTATCCTTCCGAAAGGGACAAAATATCCGGTTGACCATCGGTTATCGCGATAGTATGCTCAAAATGAGCCGATGGCTGACCGTCAGCCGTAACAATTGTCCATCCATCAGGCATACTCTTCACTTGATAAGTACCCATATTAATCATAGGTTCAATTGCTATAACCATTCCAATTTTAAGCGTTGGTCCTTCATCAGGAGAACCAAAATTAGGCACCTGAGGTTCCTCATGCATATTGCGGCCAATACCATGACCAACTAACTGACGAACAACACCGTACCCTTCGGATTCAGCATTCTTTTGTATTTCTGCTGAAACCTCCCCTAATTTATTACCTTTTCTTGCTTTGTCAATACCTGCCATCAAAGAACGTCGAGTATTATCCATCAAAGCCTGTTTTTCATCAGAAATTTTGCCAACAGAAAAGGTTCTGGCAGAATCACCATAAAAACCTTCAACTATCGATCCAACATCAACTGAAACAATATCTCCTTCGGATATTATCCGCTCACCCGGGATACCATGGACAACTTCATCATTAATTGAGAGGCAGGAAGCCGCAGGAAAACCTTGATAATTTTTGAAGCCTGGAATTGCATTACGAGCTATTATCTCTTTTTCAATGAAAGCATCAAGCTCAGCAGTAGTAATACCTGGTTTGATATAATCCCCAGCCATATCCAAAACTTCGGATACAACTCGTCCGGCTTTACGCATAATTTCAATTTCTTCTTTTGACTTCAAAATAATCATAATATCATTACTCCATTACAGTTTCACAAATAGAATTGAAAACAGTATCAGGAGTCTGTTTACCGTCAATATTTCTTAGAATTGATTCTGATTTATAAAAACCAATAATCGGCTCTGTTTGCTTCTTATAAACTTCAAGCCTGTTTCTAACAACACCTTCATCATCATCATGCCGACGTTCCAGTTTCGCCTTATCAATATCGCAAAACCCTTCAACTTTGGGTATTTTAGCCGGATAATTATAATCGGCATTACACACGGGACAAAACCATCTCCCAAAAAGCCTTTTGATAATCTCATCATCAGGTACATCAAGTAAAATAGCTTTATCCAAATTGATATTGTCTTTCAGTAACATCATCTTCAAACTTTCAGCTTGAGGAATAGTTCGTGGAAAACCATCAAGAATAAATCCTTTATTCAATTTGCCCGAAGTAATTTTTTCTTCAATCACTTCAATGAGAATTTCATCAGGAACCAAATCCCCATTTTTCATAAATGATTCTGCTTTTAGACCCAATTCGGTTCCGTTTTTTACAGCTTTACGCAATACATCCCCAGTAGAAAGATGGATGAGACCAAATTTCTTAGCAACACGAACCGCCTGGGTTCCCTTGCCAGATCCGGGAGGGCCTAAAAAAAGCAAATTCATAATTACATTGATCTCCCGCGAATTTTACCTTTTTTCATAAATCCATCATAATGACGCATCATCAAATGAGACTCCACTTGCTGTAATGTATCTAATGCAACACCAACAACAATCAGCAATCCGGTACCTCCGAAAAAGAAATTCACATTGGCTCTTGA
>QNAD01000082.1 GCA_003641345.1 Candidatus Zixiibacteriota bacterium
ATATTCGCATATCAATATACACATAAAGGAAAAATCGAAGGCTCGCTTAGAACTTTTTCCAATAAATGTTATTTATATAACTATATAGGCAACTCCGTTTTACTTTTCAATAACGAAACCACAATCGGGAAAGGTGCTGTTATTGAACGAGATGCAACTATTTCCGGTCGGGTTTTAGAATTTGAAGGTGAAGTTGGAGAAGATCTTATTTTTAACGGCGAATCCATAACAATATCCGGAGAAATTGGCGGCGATGTTGAAATTAATGCTAAAGAAATTAATATTATCGCTCCGACAATTATTCATGGTAATCTGAAATATACTTCGTCCAATGAAGCAAACATTGATTTAGAATCAGGGGTTATAGTCGATGGTAGTACTGAGTGGCTACTCCCTGATAATATTGACAAAAAAGAATCTGACAAGCTCTTTAAAAATATCGTTATAAATTTCTCAGAAATGTTAGCAGCATTTATTCTCGGTATTATTCTTATTGCGGTTTTCCCGAAATATATCGAGTCATCATTTATGCAATTAAAAAATAGAATAGGTGTATCATTTGCAAGCGGCATTCTAACTCTACTCGTTTTTATGTTAAGCACTCTTATTTTATTGGTATCAATGTTTGGGTTATTCTTCGGTTTGATTATGTCTTCGGGAGATACTGCTATAATAGGTGCTTTTCTATTGGTTGTATCTATTCTCTTATTGCCGGCTTCCAGTTTTATTTCAATCTCCAGTGGAATAATATTTTATTGTGGAACAATCATCGTAGCTATGTTTGTGGGCAGTTTGATACTTAGAAAAAAACAAAACAATGAAAAATTATTTAATAAAACAGAATTACTACTTGGGTTATTTCTTCTTACACTTATTTGCTTTATTCCAATTTTAGGTGGGTTAGTATTTCTTATAGCTGGTTTAACCGGAACCGGAGCAATTGTTCTTGGCGTTAAAAAATGTAAGGCTATTATTGAAAATAATAAACCTTCAGATGAATCTCCAAAAATAGATTAAAAACCCGAGGCTTTACCCTGCTTCCTCGGGTCAGAAGAAGCAGTCATCAAACCGTTATCATAAGTAATAATTTGCAAATCACCGTATTTTGATCGTTCTTTAATATCATATCCACGACTGATTAAATTTTGTTTTGTTATAATATCAAAAGAATTCTCTTCCAAATAAAGAATATCCGGCATCCATTGGTGATGAAAGCGAGGTAAATTTACAGTTTCATCGGCATTATGTTTAAACCTACTATGGTTAATAATTGCTTGAGCCACAATAGTTATTATTTTTGAACCACCGGGGGAGCCAAGTATCATGTACGGGTTATTATTTTTAAATACCAAAGTAGGTGACATTGAAGATAGCATCCTTTTACCGGGTTCAATTTTATTAGCTTCGCCGCCAATTAAACCGTAAAGATTAGGACTTCCCTGTTTAATAGAAAAATCATCCATCTCATTATTCATCAAAAAACCGGCACTATCAATAACTAATCCACTGCCATACGATGCATTTATTGTATATGTCAAAGCTATCATATTGCCTTTTTCGTCAGCAACGGAAAAATGAGTTGTTTGATCAGACTCTTTATTCTCTGGAGTTCCCGGTACAACCTGCTCCACAGGAGTTATCCTCAAAGTATCCATATTGTCTCTACGAACCGAAAGATAAGATTCATCTAACAAGCCTTCAGAGATATTATAAAAATCAGGATCTCCTAAATGAACCGAGCGATCAGCAAATGCTCTTTTTGATGCTTCACAAAATAGATGGATATATTCCGGAGAATTATAAAAATATTTTGAAAAATCAAATGGTTCCAATAATTTTAAAATTTGTCCAATAACATAACCTCCGGAACTGGGAGGTACCATACTGTATATCTCAAGCGAATCAAATTTAAATTTCACAGGTTCTCGCCATTTAATATCGTATTGTTGCAAATCTTCTAAAGATATTAACCCGTTGTTTGCATTCATCGTTTTAACAATCAAGCGTGCAATTTCACCTTTGTAAAATACATCAGGTCCATCAAAAGCTATCTGCCTTAAAGTACCTGCTAAATCTTTTTGAACAAATTTATCATTTTCTTTTAAAGTTTGATTGTCGGGTAAAAAGATTTTCTCTGTCGAAGAAAACTGTTCAAATAATTCTTTATTTTTTTTAAAAGATTCAGCCAAATAACTATTTACAGAAAATCCGTTATCAGCCAAATCAACTGCAGGTTGTATTAGCTCTTTCCATTCCAAAGAACCATATTTTTCCCATAAAGCATATAAGCCGGCAACAGTTCCGGGTACTCCGGAAGATAGAGCACCAATAGTAGATGCATTAGATACAACATCACCGTTTTCATCCAAATACATATTTACAGTTGCCGCTAAAGGAGCCTTCTCTCTAAAGTCTAAGGCTTCAACTTTTTTGTTTGCACCACTTCTAATTAATGCAAAACCACCTCCGCCTATATTACCTGCCTCAGGGTAAGTAACTGCCAAGGTAAAGCCGATAGCTACGGCAACATCAAAAGCATTACCACCTTTTTTATAAATTTCAAGACCTGCATCGGTCGCAATCGGACAGGCTGATACAATAGCAACCTTCTCATAATATTTTGAATATTGAATACCGCTACATTGGCATAAAACCAACAAACAAAAAACCGTTATTGACAATATGATTTTTTTAAAATAACGGTTTTTAAGTCTATTCAACATAATGGTTTTTTTAATTATCTTCGTTCTACTAAATACAATAGACCATCAGGAAACATTACATCCATTGAAATTCCGTCTATCAATTCTTTAGAACTTGTTTTAACCGGAGGGTCTTCCTCGGATGCAAAAAGATTGGTAAGTTTAATATTTGGTGATTTAAACCCTAAAGCTTTTAAATTAATTTTAATTATAACCTGTTTTGCCCCAGGTTCAAATACATCTGATAATTCACCCGGGGGAGGAGCAACAATACTCAACAATCCTTTTTTACCACCCATCTGGAATGTAACATCAACAGATGGATCGCTACAGTAAATATGAGATGTCATTTTTTCAGTTTCAAGAATAGATTCTACATAGGATAACTTCTTATGGTTTCCACCCGATGCAATGTCAAAACTGAAAAAGTATAAGTTGCCATCAAATTTTGAAGATGAGACGCCAACAACTTTTTTACCCTCAGTAACCAATTTCTTGACCTTACTATCATCCGTAGATTTAATTGCACCGTATATATGAGTTGGGAATTCACCAGATTTATGAGTAATAGTACCTATATGAAAATCTGCCGTTGTTTTAATTCTTAAATGATTAGCAAGAATCTTACAGTCTTTCATATTCTCATCATACTTGGGCATAAGACCGCATAAAATTACTGACACACCAGCTTTTAGCATCTCAACTATAGCTTCCTGATCTTTTTCGGCCATCATTTCCATAGACGGAATAATTAACAATTTATATTTTTTTATAGAATCCCATTCGCAATTTTCTCTTATACCATATCCCAATTTTAATCTCATCAGGTCGCGGCATAAACCGCATATTGAATCGTCAAGAAGCTTCTCAACATAAGTAAACATCTTATTACTACTGGTTAATTTCAACCAATTATAAAGTCTGTTACCTATAACGGCAATATCAGCACTAAATTCCATTTCTTCGAAATCTATCGAAGTAATATTTTGATTGAATCGTTTGGCTATTGGATAATTATCGGTAACAGTTCCATCAACATTTAAAGGAGACCCGTGCCAATTATCACGATTGACAAACATGTATTGATTCATACCCTTAAATCCAGAGGACAATCCGGCGGCAAGATAAAAACGGCTTTCATTCTCTTTTACGACAGATGTAATCTGTTCCTGATCTACCTTTATAGCCGGTGAACCTGAAATAAACGAAGTTGCAAAAGCAAACCCATATTCATGTTTCAAAAACTTAGCCTTGGTTACCAAATCAAAATAATTACCACGAGAAAACACATTGCTACCTAAAAATGGAGCCCTGTCTTCCGGTATTAGATTAAATGCAGGTAACAAATCATTTGATTTAAAATACAAAGAACGAAAGATTAAAGGTTCAACAGTATATGCTTTAAAAATATCTTCAATATTTTCCAAATAAGTATTCAATAAAAATTCTCTGAATTTAAACCAATCCAAAACTTTAACATAATCATTCTCAGTTAAATCTGCAAATTTTCTTGGAGGTTCAACTTGTTCAAAGGATTCATTCTTTTCTTTGTACCTGCTGTTTAATTTTTTGATGTTATCATAAATCTCTTCGAGAAATTCAGGATAGTACATAGCCAATACATCAGGATTGTAATCAGCACTATCGGGGTTTACCATGCCACCAAACGATGTTTCGTAATCCAATTCAATCATAAATACCGGACCGCGAGGATGCACATAGTTTTTGGTAACTTCAATAAAAGCTTTAAAAAAACTTTTCATATAAAATTGAAAATTTGAATGAAGATAACTAGGGAGATATCCACCATCAACGCCATAATCATCATTCAATTTCAATTCCTGGCCTTTAGCATCACGAGCCAATAGCTTTAAGTCTCGGTAAAGAAATTCTGGCAATCCACCATTTTTTAGCTGACCACCAACCCAAGGTCCAGGACGAAGGATTACCTTAAATCCAAACTCTCGAGCTAATTCCAAAAAAACTATCAAATCTTTTTTAGGATCTGTCATCCCATTAAAATCGATAAATTTTTTATCATCCTGATGAATATTCCATGGTACGGCAGTAGTGATAATTCTATACCCCGCCCGTTTAATTCTTTCAAAACAGATAGACCAATGTCTTTTTTCAATTCTAAAATAATGAAGTTCCGCAGAAAACGGATGATAGGTTTCTCTACCTATTGAAAATTTATTACCAATTACTCCAAGCATATAAGTCCTTATCCCTCTTTTAGTTAACTTTTACAACCTTGTGGGGTTAAACTCTTATTGTAGTATAATTTTCTTCAAAAGTCAATAAAATTCTTATAATCGATTGAATTTCAATAAGATAACACTACAAAAATCAAAAAACAAAAGCCCCCTCTATATAAAGAGGAGGCTTATCAACTCATTCATATATAATTATCTATTTCAACAACAACATTTTCTTTGTGGCAACATCCTGTTCTGTAAGAACTCGGTAGAAATAAATTCCAGAAGAAACTTTGCTACCATGATCGTTAGTACCATCCCACTCAACATTATATCTATTACGAGCAAGTTCATTATCAATCAAAGTTTTTATTCTTTGTCCCAAGACATTAAAAACTTCTAACTGAACATGACTTGCTTTTGGAATTTGGAATTCGATAGTAGTATAAGGATTGAACGGATTCGGGAAATTCTGTACCAGTTCAAATTGATTAGGAAGAACATCCGAAACAGCATGAACACCCGGAGGAACATCATAATTAAATTTGACTACAAACGATATAGGAACTTCCCCACAACCATCTGTTAATACAAGATCGATTTCATAAAATCCTTTAAGAACTGGATATAGAATATATTGAGCTGAATTTGCTAAACTATCATTAAATACTGCTGAATCAGGCAAATCATCCTCAACTACCTCAAAGAAAACTGTGTCGTCTTCCGGATCAGAACCAAATAAATCAAACCTGATTGTCTCCTCATTGGTTGATATTGTATCGCCGGAAACAATAGTACCTGAATCATTACCATCGTTATACTCAATCAAACCCATAATAGGAAGTGGATTTTCGGTAACAGAGATTGAGAAAAATTGAGAATCTAAATTTCCACAATTATCTTCAACAATAAGTTTTAAATCATATTCGCCCACTTCGTCATATTTAGGTGTCCAAACTAGGGTATCACCATCACTTGATGGATTAGCAGAAGAACCAGCAAAACGATAACGCACAAAACCATCAAAATCACCATCTATTTCTTTTTCCATAGCAAGTTCATAGGACAATCTATAACCCTCAGGATCAACCCATGGAAGTGGAATTAAAAGAGAATCACATGTTTTCGTAATATAATCACTTTCAAAAAGCTCAAAAGAAGAAACTGGTGGCTCATTTTCTATAACAAAAATAGTAACAACCTGGCTATCTATCGAAAAACAGTCATTGTCCCTCAAATAGAATGTAATTTCATGCTCACCAATATCATCAATAGAAGGTGCCCAACTAAAGTAAGCACTATCTGTTAAGCTACTAATAACAATAGGCGCATCACTACTAAAAGGGTAAGCAAAATCATCCCTATAGAAAGTGACATTTCCTCCGTTGATATCCTCATAACCGGTAAGATAGATGCGAGATTCTTTACAAGCCACAAACGAAATAGTATCAAAAGCAGGAGCTACAATAATCGGTGGCGAGGGATTATTTACAGTAATTGTAACAGGAACAGAAGCAGTATTACATCCATCAGTTGCAAAAAAGGTAATATCAAAAACACCAACTTCTTTTCCTTTTGGCTCCCAAGTAAAATTAATTACTCCATTCATGCTATCTACAAGAGTTACATTCTCGGGAAGGTTAGTGGCACCAAAAGCAGGTAATCCATCTGAATCATCAATGTCAAAATTAAATGTAAGGATATCTTCACATACATTAATAGTTGTATCAGTAAAAGGCACGCTTATTGTAGGTGTTTCATTATCTACAGGAGGTGTATCAGCTACAGTAAAGACATAAGGTCCACCCCAGTCAGGGAAGATATTTTGTGATGTTGAGCCTAAACCATATACCCATTTCCAAAACAAGTTATCATCACTATCTAATGTATCAACTTTTTTTAACACAGGCTCTAGAGCAATTTTACGTCCAGCAAATTTAGGATTGATAGGACCAATAGTAATGCCAACTAATACTGAATCATAACCACTTTGAATTGTTTTGTAATCAGTTGCAAAAATCAAAGTATCTGCTAAATCCCCTGTCATCCCATATCTACTAAATGTAATCTGATTTAAATTAGTATCAAAAGAACCAGTATCTATTAAAGTTTGCATCGTTCTAGTCCAATTCATTAGACTGTCCGGATAAAATATTGTATCTATTGTGCTATCAGTTAGTATAGTATCTTTATAATAAAGTGAATCGCCATAAGAGACTATTCTGAATGCATTTTTAATTTTACTAATATCCTGCCCAGTGTTGTTATCAACTTTAATATAAAAAGTAACAGGTTTACAAGTCACGATTGTATCTTCACTACTTCCCCAAAGACCGTCAATATGATCAATACTTATCTTACCAAAACCAAGCAAAACAGTTACGTTAATAGAGTAAGTAGTTGTTGCCAAACCATCATAAGCTTTAAAATTTAAATCATAGGAACCTGAATCTTCTGGAGTAAAATTAAATATTCCAGTACCATCCCCATTGTCTGTAAAAGTGGCACCAGTAGGAAGAGAATCAATTGACAAAACTACAGGAGTCCCATCAGGATCAATCGCCTCCAAGTCTAAAATAAATGCCGTATCAGTTTTATGGATATAATTTGTTTTATCAAGTTCTGTAAAAACAGGAGGTTGGTTGTTGACTTCCAGTACTGTAACGACAACAATTTCACTATCAGCAGCCAAATCAGAGTATTCTTCAGAGTTTCCTAAATCAGCATCAAATGTTAAATTGTATACACCAGCTTGGTCATATTCTGGAACCCACGTAAATGTCCCTGTTCCATCTCCATTGTCAATCCATGTTGCACCTTCCGGGCGTGCATTATGATCATCACCGATAGCAGGGATTTCACATCCGTAATGCACGGTTGATGTTACTATAAATATTAATGTATCATTTTCTTTAACAGATTTAGGTCCGATAGAATCAAGAATCGGAAGAGGAGGGTTATTAGGATCATCAGTAACTGTTACATTGACAGACATTGGAGAATTAGCAAAGCCATCCGATGCAACAAAACTAAACGTATATACTCCCGCCTGACAATAAGTAGGCGTCCAAGTTACCCAAGCAGTATCATTTCCTAAATCCTGAAAAGTGGCACCGTCTGGGATTGAACACAAATTAGACGGAAAAGATATAAGATTTTCCCCTGGTTTAGCTTCGGGATCAGATGCAATAATCATAAATGATAATTCTTCACCTTCTAAAACTGATTGTGCTTCGATATCTACAAAGACAGGAGGTTGATTGCCGGCATCTTTAACTA
>QNAD01000083.1 GCA_003641345.1 Candidatus Zixiibacteriota bacterium
ATGAGAACTTTCAGTTTTGTTTAGCCCCGCTTGAAGAGAAAGAACTATTTTATTAGAATTCCAAATATAATCATACGAATTTTTAGAAAATTCTTCGATTATTTGTCCTAAATAAAATTGACTAACAGTCAGGTCAGGTTCAATTTCAACAGTTTCACCAACCGAGACTTCTTCCAATTCTATTTTTTGAGCAATAATTTTTTGTGAGATCGACCTTTTACCATACAGTGATAAGTTTCCATGTTTTGTCTTAAGTCCTGGAAAATTTAGCTCAAGTTGTTCCAATTTTAGAAAAGCTGGTTTCTCTCTTATATTATATCTTCGACGCCAATTATAAAAGGCAGCTTTTGAAATGCCTAATTCCAACCCGCATTTGTCGTCATCGCCATATCGTTCCCAGAGAGTCAGTATTTCTTTTTCAGAAAATTTAGGCATTGAATATTTGGGAATATTTTTTTTGCGACGCCAATATGCAATCAGATAAGCTGGTACTCCTCCAAGACGTTCGCCAATTTTTTCATCGGTTTTATATAGTTTTTGAAGTTGCTCCAATTCCGATTTATTAGGAATTTTTTTGCGGGGATTCATATTTTCGCAAATTCCTTTTTAAGCAAATCATATATTGGCTCCATTGGAACAGAAACAACTTTTGTTTTGCCAATAACCGGCATAAAATTAGTATCACCCTGCCAACGAGGAACAATGTGCATATGACAGTGACCTGGAATGCCAGCACCTGATGATTTTCCGAGATTCATCCCCAAATTCATCGAATCAGGTTTCATGCTTTTTTTTATCACTTTTACTGTTAATTGCACTAACGAAAAAAATTCGCGTGCTTCTTCGGGATTGAGCTTCTCAATCTGTCCAATATGACGCATTGGAACAACCATCGTATGTCCTGAGTTGTAAGGAAACTTATTAAGGATTACTATATTTTTTTCACCCCGATAAACAATCAGATTCTTGATAGAATCCTTCATCTTCAACCGGTTGCAAAAAATGCACCCTTTTTCCTTTTTACTCTTAATAAACTCAAAGCGCCATGGCGCCCATAACATTTTGTCAGCCATAGATATCTATATTACAAAATATTTTTCATTAATCAATCGTTATTCAATAAGAATTTACAACCATATAGATAACTTGTTAATTATCAGTAAGATACGTAACTATTAGTATTATTGCCTGATGATTTTAGATAGCAAAACTAATGGTATTTAGTTAAAGTTATATTATAAAAGGTTTTAAGCTGATTTATAATATTTTTTTGTTGAACCGAATTAATTTGCATTCTAAATTTTATTTATGAAAAGGAGTTCGCTCATGCGGCTGGATTTGGATACAGGGAGTATCCGCAGCCGTTTATTACAACATTGCCGTTTGCAACAGGGAGAGATTTGGGAAGACCCTCTTGGCTATCATAAAATTGGCTGTGGTGATGCGGTAGATTTTAATTTTATCCAAAATCTTTTTCAAGATAAAAAAGCAACTCTTGCGGTACATGATCCACCTTACAATTTGGTTATGTTTGAACAAAAATCAGTGGAAGAGTTTGCCGAATGGTGTCGGACGTGGGTTGAAAATAGCTATCAAATATTGTCTGATAATTCTTCGTTCTATATCTGGCTGGGTGCTGACCAAAATAATCACTTTCAACCATTACCACAATTCATGACGATGATGATAAAAACAAATTTCGACTCTCGCTCGTTCATTACGATGCGTAACCAACGGGGATATGGAACTCAGAAAAACTGGATGGCTGTCAGGCAAGAACTTTTATATTACACCAAAGGGAAACCTGAGTTTGAGGTACATTATACTGATATTCCAAAAATTCTTCGAGGTTATTATAAAGTTGTAAATGGTGAAATGACAGAGAATTTACAGCGAAGCAAATCACCCAATATCAGACCCGGAAATGTCTGGGTAGATATTCAGCAAGTATTTTACCGAATGGAAGAAAACGTAAACGGGTGCTATGCTCAAAAGCCTCTTAAATCTATAGAGAGGATTGTAAAATCTTCGTCTAATAAAAATGATATAGTCACCGATTTCTTTTCACATTCAGGTACAACTTTAATAGCATGCGAAAAATTAGGGCGATCTTGTTATACAGTTGACATTGATCCGATATTTGCCGAATTATCAATTCGTCGGCTGGAAAGATTAAGACAAACCGGTAAATCCGGCTGGCAGGGACTTAATCCATTTGAAAAAGAATTATCAAATTTGCATCAAAAAGTGTCTGCGTAAAACCTTTAAATTATTTGTATAAAAAAACACTTGTTGTATATTTATTATAACCAAACAATCTGGGAGGAATTATCATGGCAAATTATATTATGGCGATAAGTATCAATCCGGAGGCAAAAAAAGATCATCCGGACCTTTCACATTACGTGAATGAATCATTTGAAGTTTTCACTAAAATGGAATTAAAAGTTAACAATGTATTCGCTACCTTGGGGCGATATGATTTTTTAATTGTTTTTGATGCTGATTCACATGATGATGTTTTTAAAACAGCTTCAGAGATAAACTCCAAAGGAATTTTAAAAACAGAAACATGGCCTGTTATTCCGTATGATGACTTTTCAAAATTATTAGGATAAGAAAGAATAATTTTATATCACGTTGATATAAAACCTGACAAAATAATTCAAATCAAAAGAGGCGCCCGATGGATGATACCGCTGGGTGTCGTTTAATATATTACGCAAACCAAAAGTAAAAACGGCTTTGTTTTTCATTAGTTTTTTCCGGATTGTAAGATCAGCAATAAGCATATCATCGAGTGTACTGTCATGATAAGTCCAGAAAGTTGAACTTGTATATTTAATTTTCCCCCAGAAAGAAATATCTGAATACAAAGAATAATTCATTGTAAGTTGAATAGTGTACTTGGGGATAGATTTCCTTGGATCATATGTTTCCAAATCTTTACTATTTAAAGATAAACCATAATAAAGTTTTGCTCTAAAATTGTTATTATTATATTTTACTGATAACTGGTTAGAAAAAATATTACCATCAATACGACAATTTTGACTATCACCACAATAATTGTAATAGTAATTGTGGAAAAAAGTCAATTTTATTTGAAGATTTTCACTATGATTATATACCCACTCCAAAAAAGACAGATAATTTACATTTTCATGGTAACCTTTGATGGGTGATATATATATATCACGAAATAGCGAAGGCATATAATAATTTAAGTCTTCAAAGAATTGTATTCCAATGAAACCTCCAAGAAGTAAAGAGTGGTGATTGTCTATCTTGATTTCGAGCTTATCGCTAAACGCAGAATTATATTTGTTGAAATTCTGATAATATTCAAAAGAAATAGAATTATTTATTTTTTTTGAAAATGAGTAATCAAAAAGTAATCTTGATTTAAAAATGTTTATATTTTCTAATGTATATCCGTCATTATTTACATAATTTTTCAATTTATTTTTATATGATTTATACTCAAATACTGAACTTATTTTATATTTTGAATTAGTATAATCAAGCCTAATTGAAGGTTTTACAATTTTTTTATTTAGTAATAAGTATTTATTCCAATGATCTTTTATTGAGTTACTGCTGATATTTATTTTTGTTGTTATATTTAAATTATTTGAAATATACATAGGATACGAAGCATTTAAAAAGTGATGACTATTGTTTAAAGCCTTTGTTACTAAATAGTAGAAGTCATGAAAATCTTCAAAATAAGACATACCACCAGATAAATCGAGTTTGTCAATTCTGCATTTTATCCCGCCAGAGAGTAAGTTTTGCTTGGGAAATTCACCTTCAATAGCCTCAGAATTGTCCTCAAAAACCACCGGATCAGTGGGGAAATGTACGGAATTCTTAAAATTAATCGAAAATGAACTATTATTAAACTTCTTTTCAAAGACAATACCGATATTTTCAGCCAGTCGGTCAACATTCGATGAGGTATGTTTAGTATATCTATATGGTCCAGGGTCTCCGGTTTCATTGGCTAAGTTGCCTTCTATTTTGAGGGTTGTTTTTTTATTGCTATCAATAGTATGAAAATGCAAAGCACCGGACTCTACAAATTCACCAAAATAAATACCAGGAATATTAATAACTTCAATAAATACAATTTGAGAAATATTGATAGGTATCATATCAAGAGGCTTTGTTCCCCAAAAATCAAAATCAAGCAAAACATCATCTAAAATAATTTTCCATCTTTGATGATGAAACGGTTCTAATCCATTGGGACTTACTCTCCAGGTGACGCCATCGATTGAACTTACCGACCACTCAGGGATAAGAGTAAATATTTCTGATAGCTGAGTAATACCGGATGCTTCGATTTCTTTTTTATCTATGATTCTATTACCCGTAGTTTCCCCTGCAACAGATACTGAAATAATAAGAAAAATTACAATTAATAAATAAAACAGCTTGCTGTTCATTGGAGGAATTCCTTTAGCCATTTGGGGGAATCAAATGAATACGCAACTCCGACTGAAACAAACCATAGATAAATTCTTTTATATGTAAATATTTTATAATGTTCCAATGATAAATTGAAAGCATATCTTTTATTTAAAGAATATTGTACCGATGTAATAGCCCCAAGATAAAACTCATGTTCTGATTTAAGTTCGGGATGAATATCAGGATCATCGAAATCCATATAATAATCGCCCATTCTTAAACCAATATAATTGGAAAATGAATTATTGATTTTATAATTAAATCCAAATCCGACAAAAGAATATATGGAATTGTAATCAGGTTGGTCGATAGATAATGATTTATTTTTGTTATAGGTAATTCCTAACTCAATCATACCTGAATAAAAATTTGTTCTGCCACTGATTTCAAAACCAGTCTTCGGTTCCCAATAATTATGGAAATCATTATTGTTAAAATTAGAATTTAAATTCAGAACAACAGTCATGCTGTCAAACGGTTCGGCATTGATATTGTTAGAGCAAAAAATAAAAAGTAATAAAAATATAATATTGAAATGTTTAAACATTTTTCAAACTGATTTCATCGTTATCAATTTTCACATAACTGAAATTTTTGATAAAATCTCCGGAATTAATATATGTTCCATTTTCAAAAATTTTTAAAATCGGTTTATGAAGATGGCCGATAGCAACAACATCAAAATTATCATTAAGTCTTTCGTAAGCGTAATCCTCATAGTCCTGTTCAAACCTATCATAAGTCCGATGGGAAGTATGTTCCCTTGAGTGTCCGGCAACCGCTTTTGCCAGAGGAATAGCCCAATCAACAGGAAGTTTTCTATAAAGCCAGATATTTAATCTGTTTCTTAAAATCTTTTTGAGGATTCTATAGCCAGTGTCGCTTTTTGCTAAACCGTCACCATGAGTAGAATGGATTGAATATTTTTTATATTTAAAATCAAAACTATCGCGATAAACCGATATTGACAATTGCTTTTCAAAAAAATCATCCATCCAAAAATCATGGTTACCGCTAACATAGTCAATTTGGATTCCTTTTTCCCTGAGAGATTGAAGCATGAAAAGAATTTTCATATGCTCTTTTGGCATAGCATTTTTATATTCAAACCAGAATTCAAAAAGATCTCCCAAAATCAAAAGCCGGTCACCATCGGCTTTTACTATTTCAAATAGTTTTTCGATTTTTTCAAGCTTGATTTGTTCCTGCTTTAGATTGTTTGAACCGAGATGTGCATCTGAAAAAATATATAAAGCCATACTGAGCAGTAATACTACTTTACTTTTTTATAGGTTAACTTCTCGTAATATTAACTTATTCGTTCAATTGACTTTTTCATAGAATTAAAAAAAGCATCGCTTAATTTATCCAGTGAAACATCAATTAAATCATTTATTTTAATTATATTACTTTGAACTATTCCAATTTTTGTGCAAGCTATTCCCGATTGTTCAAACTGTTTTTTGATTTTGTTTTCGTTCTCAGGTTTACAGCTGATAACAACTCGTGATTGGGTTTCACCAAAAAGGAAAGCATCGGTACGGATTTCATTTTCAATTTCAATTTTTGCCCCAAATTGCTTATTCTTATTTGAAATGCAACTTTCACAAAGAGCAATAGCCAATCCGCCTTCGGAACAATCATGGGCACTTTCAATTAGATTATCTTTTATAACATTCAGCAGAGTAGTTTGCATTTTCTTTTCAGATTGCAAATCAAGTTTCGGAACATTGCCTTTAGTTTGTTTATAGATAGTATTAAGATATTCCGATGCACCAAGTTCTTCTTTATTTTGACCTATTAAAAGAATTGTATCACCTTCGTTTTTGAACCACTGAGTTGTAATGTGATTGATATCTTCTATCATGCCTACCATTCCGATTGTCGGCGTAGGGAAAACAGCCCGCTCGGGATCTTCGTTATAAAAAGATACATTACCACCGGTTACCGGAGTATTAAAAATACGGCATGCTTCACCCATACCAGCAACAGCTTCGGAAAAACCATAATAAACCTCTGGTTTGTAAGGATTACCAAAATTAAGGCAATTTGTAATAGCCAGTGGTTTGCCTCCGGAACAAACAATATTACGGGCGGCTTCAGCAACAGCAGACTGTGCACCAAGTTTTGGATTTATATAGCAATAACGACCATTACAATCGGTTGTCATAGCTAAGGCTTTGTTAGTTTTACGAATCCGCATAATTGCCGCGTCTGATCCGGGACCGATTGCTGTGTTGGTGCGAACAGTTGAATCATATTGGTCAAAAACCCAGTTTTTGTGACAGATATTAGGAGAGGATAACATTGTTAATAGCGTCTCGTTCCAATCTCTATCAAGCGAATAATCACTAAGGTTTATTTTTATGATTTCATCCATATAAGAAGGGCGTTTAGTCTCACGTTTATAAACCGGTGCTTCACCTCCAAGAACAAGGCTGACCGATGGAATTTGAGAAACAATTTCACCATGTAGTTTGACCGTAAACATACCGTCGGTTGTTACCTTGCCTACAATGGTTGAATCCAGCTCCCATTTATCAAAAACTTCTTTGATTTTATCTTCGTTGCCTTTTTTAACACATACCAACATTCTTTCCTGAGATTCCGAAAGCAATGTCTCATACGGAATCATGCCCGACTCACGTACCGGAACTTTATCAATGTCTATCTCTATTCCGGCTTCGCCTTTGGCTGACATCTCAGATGATGAACAAGTCAACCCGGCGGCACCCATATCCTGAATACCGACAATTAAATCTTTATCAATAATTTCAAGGGTAGCCTCAAGCAATAATTTTTCTGTAAACGGATCACCAATCTGCACTGAGGGTCTTTTTTCCTGAGATTTCTCACTGATTTCTTCGGAGGCAAACGTTGCTCCGTGAATTCCATCCCGTCCGGTCTTGGAACCAACCATCATAATCGGATTGCCTTCGCCTGATGCGGTAGCAGTAGCAATTTTGTCGGACTTAACAATCCCAACCGCCATAGCATTAATTAACGGGTTACCGGTATATGATTCATCAAAATAAACTTCACCTCCCACAGTAGGGACACCAAAACAGTTGCCATAATCGCCAATTCCGCGCACAACCCCGTCAACTAAGTATCTAACTCTTGGGTTATCCGGAGAACCGAAACGAAGAGAATTCAATGCGGCAATCGGACGAGCACCCATCGTAAAGATATCGCGTAAAATACCGCCAACTCCGGTAGCGGCACCTTGATATGGTTCAATCGCCGAGGGATGATTATGGGATTCAATTTTAAACACGACCGCCAGGCCATCGCCGATATCCACCGCTCCGGCATTTTCCTCGCCTGCTTTGGCAAGCAAAGCTTCACCATCGCGAGGGAGAGTTTTAATCAGGGCAATTGAGTTTTTATAAGAGCAGTGCTCAGACCACATGACCGAGTAAATACCGAGTTCGGTATAATTTGGTTCACGACCGCCGAGAAATTTTTTGATAAGTTCGTATTCGTATGGTGAAATCCCGTGTTTTTCAACCATTTCCGGGGTAACTTCGGGTTGTTTATAAACAGTAGACATTTTTTCTCCTTTATGTAAAGAAAGAATATACAATTGTTGTGGTCATAGGTCAATTGAGAATTATTAATTATATGATTTGTAATCAAGGCTATTATGTATAATATTAAAAAAAATAGAATCAGTAATAG
>QNAD01000084.1 GCA_003641345.1 Candidatus Zixiibacteriota bacterium
ACTTGGTCAGCTGATGGTGATTATGTGGATTTAAAGGATAATCAAGGTTATGTTTACGGCATTGAAAGCGGATCATATTTTATGATAAGATCTGGCTTTAAAGTAGATTTCTAAATTATCCTACTTTTATTGCTCCTCTCTAAACGACAGCCCGCCTCTGGCGGGCTGTTTTGTATATAATATAACTTGTGCTATCACCAATTTTTATTATACTGGCCTATTAAGATAAATTTTATTAAGTATTAATGTATTTAATACAAATTATTATATATTCGATGTTTTGATTATTGTATATTAATTTATGATAATTTTAGTTTAAGTGAGGTTATAATGAAAAAATTGTTTTGGGTCTGTTTAATTTTACTTTTATGGCAAACACCACAAGTGTTTGGACAGGATGATTCTGAAACCTGTTTATCTTGCCATGGAGAAGACGATGAATTAGAAGGACTTAATAAGCAAGGTGATATTATATCTATGTATGTTACTCAAGCTTCTCTGGATTCTTCGGTGCATGCGTCTTTAGATTGTATTGAATGTCATACGGATTTAGAAGGATTTGATGATTACCCTCATCCAGAGCAATTAGAGCCGGTTGACTGCTCAGTATGTCATGACGATATAAGTGAAATATTCTTAGCTTCCGCTCATGGAATGGCATCTAATAACCCCAATGCTCCAAGTTGTGCATCTTGTCATAACAAACATAATATACTTGCTCATACAAATCCAAATGCAACAACTTCACCTAAAAATCTACCTTATACCTGTTCCAGTTGCCATCATCGTGAATCTTTAATCGATGATCCTGATATTAAAATCACAAATTCCTTTGATAGATATATGCGAAGTATTCATGCTGAAGGTATTTCTAAGGGTATCGGTTCGGCGGCTTCATGCAATGATTGTCATGGTATGCACGATCTACAGAAAGCTTCGGACCCAAGGTCAAAAGTTAATAAAATGAATATTCCAAAAACCTGTGCAAAATGCCATAACGATATTTATATCCAGTATGAGCGTGGTATCCACGGTAAAGCACTTGCGGCAGGTATTCTTGACAGCCCTAATTGTTCTGACTGCCATGGCGAGCATGAAATTCTGCAAATCAGTAACCCTGCTTCACACGTGCATACTACAAACCTTTCTGAATATGTATGTGGAAAATGCCATAATGATCCTCAGTTAATTGAAAAATATGGTTTTGAAAAAGAGAGATTTTCATCTTATCAGGATTCATACCATGGTTTGGCTACTAGAGGTAATTCTACCACATCAGCTAATTGTGCTTCCTGTCATAAAGCTCATGATGTTCTTCCTCAATCAAACCCAGCTTCTTCAATTCATCCTGATAATCTCACTAAAACCTGTCAAAAGTGTCACCCAATGGCTAATCAGGCTTTTGCCGCAAGTTATTCGCATAACATTGCTGAAGAACAGTACAGTTCAATAAACAGAGTGGTAGAAGTAATCTATATTATTGCTATCGTGCTGATTATTGGAGGAATGTTAGCACACAATCTTATAATAGTTTTCAGATTTATTATTGATAAACACCGCTGTCAAAAAGGAGTAGAAACGGTTCAACGATTTACATGGAATATGGTCATACAGCATATGATTCTTTCGTTAGCTTTTATATCTCTTGTGGTAACAGGTTTTGCCTTAAAGTATCCGGATTCATGGTGGGTTTCTGTATTACATTTCTGCGGAATTTTTGAACCGGTTCGTTCAGTAATACATAGAATTTCTGCAATCCTATTGATTATTGTATCATTTCATCATGCTCTTTATTTACTATTTACCAGACATGGAAAAATCGAGCTAAAAGCTATTTGGTTTACAAAAGATGATCTTAAGCAACCTTTTCAAAATATTAAATATCATCTTGGCATGATAGATGAAAAACCGAAATTTAATCGCTATGACTACACTGAAAAAGCAGAGTACTGGGCTTTGGTCTGGGGTACATTAGTTATGGTTGGTACTGGTTTTGTTTTGTGGTACCCAGCATTTTTTACAAGTTTTTTACCAGCCTGGATTGTTAAAATTTCTGAAATTGTTCACTTGTATGAAGCATGGCTGGCAACTCTGTCTATTGGTGTATTCCATTTATTCTTTGTTATGTTCCATCCGGAACAATATCCAATGGCATTTACATGGCTTACCGGCAGAATGTCTGTTTCGGAAGTCAAAGAACATCATCCTTTATGGTATGAAAAGATTAAAGAAGAAATGGCTAAGGATTCAGAAGATAAAGAAAACCCAGAATCGAAAGTTGATACTCACTAAAATTAATTTTATAAAAAATCCGCCAATAGCGAACTTAAGGGTGTTGACAAAATAGTCAACACCCTTTTTTTAGTTAAATTTTTTTGAATGTTCTGTTGAGTCCGCAATGTATTATGTCAAGTTTTTGAATATTCTGTCGGGTCCTGATTTTTATTTACAAAAATTGTGACCCGACAGTTAATTCATATATGAATGGAAGGTTGTGCGTGGTGTACGTCCTCGTGCACCACGTTGATATATAGTGGCAGACGGGACATGGAGGAACCTGTCGTCCACAAGCTAAGAAATTGCTTAAAAAAGAACCCGCCAATCAATGGCGGGTTCTTTTTTTATTTTTACCGGTGCCCCGGAGGATCAGTTTTGTAGTTCTTTCCATCATCATGACAGTTATCACAAGACGGCTTATTATGATATTTCAAATCAGTATGGCAATCTTCACAATCAAATTCAGAATGAATTTCATCCAGATATAAACCGGTAACCTCATGACGGAAATTATCCATATTCCATCCACTATGACAACTATTACAATTACCGTTCATCTTAGTAATTCTCTTTCCGGTCGGGTGACAATTTCGACATTCAAGACCTTTATGATATTTGCTTAATTTCCACCCGGTGGTAGCATGATCAAACGGTGGTTTTTCTTTAGTATCATGACATTTATTACAATTATCTTCTTTGTGACAATCATTACAGATAGCATGAACTTCTTTTTCAGTTTTAGCAACATGATCTGTTTTTTCGAAATAATGGCAATAACTGCAATTCTCTTGCTTATGACAGTCAACGCACATCAAATCAAATCGTTCAATATGCTCAGAATGATAAAAAGTTACAATATCACCATCCTCATACGAAGTATGAAATACTTTCTTCTCGGGAGCAGAGATTTTCGGGTGAGAAATACCCAAAATATCAGTAGAATCATATTCAGCACTCATTATATTATCAGGCGATGGCAGATGACACACAATACAGTTTGTCTCATGACTCCACTCACGATGACAGGATAAACACTGTCTATGATAAGCTCCTTTTAAACTTGGCTGACGGAGATTATTTGGGTTTTTCTCGCCACCATGACATTCTTTACATGGTGGAATTTCACCTGCCGGGCTATAGTGATGGCATGTTGCACAATCAGTACCCATCTCAGACATACTTGCATGCTTCTTATGGTCAAAAACTACTGGTAGAAATAATTCGGCAATTTCTCCAATAACAAAAGAATCAGGAGCTTCTTTTAATTTATGTTTTTCGGTTATATAAGCAACATCTAATCTTGGGCAAGAGCTTAAACAAAAATCATCTTTTGACGGATTATCACAAGTATGACATTTTTTACAATCCAAATCTCCCTCAAGTGAATCATGAGAATACAATGCTCCACTTAGACAGAAAAGACAAAAACCAAAAACTATTATAAAAAGTATTTTTTTCATTCAATCCTCACTTAATGATTCCAACTTGATTTCTATTTTCCATCTCTTTTTTGGTTTCTCCATCAATTGAGATTACAGGGAAAACAATAACTAAAAATCTATAAACCAAAACCAAGGTTGAGATTAAACCAATTGTAACTGCTATTTCATAAATGGAAGGAAAATAAACTTCAGTTTCAAACAACGGATTATATGCCACCAAAAAGACATTAATCCTGTTCAATGCTACTCCGAAAATAACCATTGATGCGGCTGTAAACAAACCACCAATTGTATTTCTTATTTTAGAATTTTGTAGCATAATTGCAGGAATTATTACACCTATCAACATTTCTACGGAGAATGAATACGACGATAGCGATCCTTCCCATATATAATGTAAGGCATCACGATAAATCAGATCAAGAATTTTGATTATAAAGTAAACAAATAAAATAATAGGAGTATATTTGGCTATCGACGAAAGAACTTTTTTCTCGGGTTTAATTTTGAATGATCTTGAAGCCAATATAGATTCAAAAATCACCATCGGAAAACCAACCGATATTGCCGATAATAGGAACAGCAATGGCGACCAAGGTGTGTACCATAACGGATGCATCTTTGTTGGGGCTATAACCATAAGAGTTCCAAGAGATGATTGATGCAAACAGGATAATACCACTCCAGCAATAATAAATACAAAAGTTATCCGACCCAGAGTTTTTTCGGCAATTGTTAACAGTAAATCAATAGGTTTATTTAGTGCCGCTAAAAGACCTGGCAAATTCACCTTATTTTTAAATCTTTCAATTACTATTGGAAGAAATTCAATATATAAAACAGTCAGGTATATCATAACACATATACCAACTTCAAACAGAACAGAATTTCCCTGCCACATATTTGGCATCATAGGATGCCAAATATTATAAAATCTACCTAAATCCGCCATTAAACCAATAGCAACAAAAGTATAACCGAGCATAGCCGTTAATAAAGCAGGCCTTATAACAGAATGATATTTTTCTTTATGAAAAATTTCCGCAAGAGCTGCAGTTGTAAATCCACCTGCGGCTAACGCAACCCCAGATGCAACATCAATTGCTATCCATATTCCCCAAGGATATTGATTGTCTAAATTAGTAACAGCTTCCAATCCTACAAAAAAACGATAGAAGTAAGTAGCTAATCCCAAAGCGGCTATCAACGCTACTATCTTTGTACCGAAACTAAAATATTTAACCTTCATTTGTTCGGGGTGTTCATGATTATTCATTTTCTCCCCCTTCTGAATTTTCTTCTCCCTTAGTAGAGTACATTATTAGACCTAATAAACCATACAAGGCTAACGGAGGGATAAATGATTTAAAAATCCCATGTTGAATTGATTCGGTAATTTCCGGAATTGGTTCCTCCGGTAATTCCGGTAATTGAGTTTTGTTATAATTAACACCCGTTAAATACATCCATGAAGTTCCCCCAATATCTTTCTCTCCATAAATATATGGATAATATTTATCAGGACTCTTTTTTATTCGGCTATATGCTAACTCAATCAAATCTTTCCGAGTTCCAAACGTCAACGCTTCTTCGGGACAAGCTTCAACACATGCTGGCATCTTACCCTCTTTTATACGATGATTACAAAATGTACATTTTTTAACTTCCGGAGTAAGTACGTCATGATATTCATATGCCGGTACCTGAAATGGACAGGCAACCATACAATATCGGCAACCAATACATTTCCAAGCATCATACGAAACTGCACCACTCTCGGATTTTGTTAAAGCTCCTACAATGCAAGCCGATACACACGCCGGCTCATTACAATGCATACATTGAACTTTCATAAATGATTCATCATTAGGTGCTTTTGGATTATCATAAGAATTAACAACCGTAAATTTATCCGTTTCCGGTCTTCTTGAGGTTTTAAAAACCTCTTTACTTTCGAATTTTGCCAATTCATGTTTCTCTTCTTGGTTCTCCTGATTGCATGCCCATTCACATTTACGACATCCTATACAGTTGACCGTATCAACCAAAACCCCCAAATATGAGCCGGTATCCTTCTTAGAAGAAGATTCAGATGCTAATGTTGAGCCTCCAATCAATCCAGAAGTACCCGCAGCAATAATTTTCAAAAATTCTCGTCGCTTTTTTTCCATTTCACCACCTTAATTAATTACTAATTTTGTGAATGTATTCACAAAACACGACAAAGTCAATACTTTTTCGTGGAATTTTTACGCTATTTTATCAGACTATAACATAATACCATACAACAGCATAGCCAAATTCAATACAGGACAAAAACTGTACACATAATATATGCTACTTAATCTATAATATGGATGTATTATGTCTATTTAATTATTGTAACTAAGAATTTTTATAGTCGTTTTTTAAATTAATAATCAGAACTGTCTTCTGATGGGTATTGATAATTATCTAAAAGTGTATCAAATTCATTTTCTTCATAATTTTCATCAAAATAAATATCATCTTCCCATGAGGGAAGCAATAAGGGCTGAATTATAATATCAATAGTCTCGCCTTGCCTAATTAATCTCAGGGTGCTTCCGCCATCGTCAAAAGTTTGAAATATTTTTTCAATAAGGTCTTTTTGATTTTTTATATACTTATCGTCAACTCTTCTGATTTTATCTCCTTCACGAAGCCCACAGGCATATGCCAGACGGTATGTATCAATTTTATCAACTTCCAAATAATTATTTTTATCATATTTAACAGAAAAACCAAATTGCCCTTTAATTGGTAAACCAGCCACAAATGATTCAGGGACAGTTGCTATTGTTTTCTTCTGTCTTCTTGGAATACGAGTAGCCCGCACAAGTGTTGAATTCCATTGTTCTCCTTCAATCCAAGCCAACAATGGATATTCGGGAGAAAGAACCCATTTATCTTTGAAGTAAGTTTCAAATATTGTTCGACCGGGGAATTTATCTTTCCAGAAATCAGATTCATACGCCTCAAAAGTCAAATCAAGCCCCATTACATTATTAGCAGTAGCTAAGGCTAATAGCATAGCCAAATTATCTCTTCGAAACAGAGTTTGATTCATAAGTGGATGCGACATTATTGATAGATAACTTGAGTCTTCATCCCGCCAAGGTTGGTCTAACATTCTTTTTGCCATTTGGTAAATCAGATTTAATTTCTGACAAGAACTCTCCGGAGGTGCTTCGATAAGGCTCCCGTTATGAATTCCACCTAATGGCAGTATGACTGGATTACCTGAGCCTTTTGAAGTATAAAATCTAATAAAATAAATATCAAATTCCGTTTCATACCATTCCAGACCGGATAATTCTCTCATGACATGTAAAATAGTATCCCCTTTTTCAAACCAAAAACCGGATAATACCGAATCATTTCTATTTACCCATTTCATATCACGTTCTACTGAACGATTACTATACATATCGGGAAATAAAGAACTTTGCAGTGATGCAGCTTGTTTGTTTATATGTACAATCGGAATAAATCCATCATACTCAAAAATAGTATAATCAACGTTCTGGGCTAAAACAGAACTTATACAACACAAAACCAGAACAAATATTATTAAACGTTTAATCATATATTTTAATAAATAATGTTCCTAAGTGAAATATGCAATTAAAATAAGATAAATTATGAAGAAGAAACAGCAGGTTTGTTTTTATTTGGTAATTCGAGCAACTCAAAATAGAAAAGAGTATAAACCGAATCCGATAATGTCCCTAAAAAGCCGCTAAATAATATCATTAAAATAAAAGCTATCGGAATACATACTGCAAAAGCTATCCAAATACCTGAAGTGGCATAAACCGCCAAACCAATAGGAACAACCGCAATCAAAATAACCGCAGTAGTTATTATGGCGGAAACAATCCATATCAAAATAGATATCAAAAATATTATAAAATTGTTCCATTTGTACATTCTAAGCAGTTCATATCCCTCAGCAATTGAATCACTTATTGATACTTTTCTTAAAACATAAGCTCTTACGGCTAATTCGAAAATAGTTGTCAAAATAAAAATTATTACAAATATAAATGGAATAGCTAATAAAATTCCAATCACTCCTAATACTGGAGATATTACAAACATAATAATTATTGGGATAACAATAACTATAAAGCTGATAATAAAAGAAAAAACTTCAATAATCCATAATCCCAGCATTCCCAAAAATTGATCAACACCAGCAGAAAAAGATTTCCCAAACCGATAAACACCTCCCCTGAAAATATTATTAACTGCATCAATTAAAGCAGTTCGGGAGATAATATACATGATTAAACTAAGTAAAATAAAAGCCAAAACAGCCGCTATAACCGGTAAAATTA
>QNAD01000085.1 GCA_003641345.1 Candidatus Zixiibacteriota bacterium
AAGCGTATTCAGGTCAATTGCCTTTTGATAAGAAGCTTTGGCATTTTCTGTTTTGTTTAGTTTCGTGTATGTTTCAGCGAGCAGTAACTGATAATGCATATTATTAGGGTATTTTTCGGTCTGTCTTAAAATTAGAAGTTCCACTTTTTCGAAAAATTCCAATTTGTTATAGCAATTAATAAGATTGCTGATAATAGTAGAGTTGTCACTGTTCTCTTCGTAAAGCACTTCTAAAATCGCCGATGCACCTTTATAATTTCTCCCTATCATTAATTTTCTAGCAAGGTTAATTTGCTCCATTAGAGCAGAGTTTTGCTGAATATTAATTTTCTGTTTATTTTCATTAGGTTTTTTAAGAATAATTTCTTTTGCTGAAATAGAAGCAACAAAGATTGTTATTAGTAAAAGAAACCAAATAAGTCTATTGAAAGTATTCATCTAATTTTGTCCGTTGCCGATTGATGTTTCTGATTCAATTTGTAAAATGGCTTTGAAATATGCTTTGATCTGTTTCTCATATTGCGGAGGATAATTCTCACCCAGATATCGGCGTAACCTATCTTCAAGTTTAGTTTTGTCATTAAGAATATCATTTGTTAATTCGGGGGGTAGGAAAACAGCATTGGTTTTTGCGGAGTTTGCTTTTCTTTGGTTTGAGAAATCTTTTTTATATAAAGAACGGCTGGCTTCAAGCATCCTGGAATAAACTTTAACCTGTCGGTCAAATAGCTCCTGACTGATATCCCCTTCTGCCATTGTTTCTTCAATCTCCCTCATTTCTTTGGCAATATCATCAAGCCGTCCCAAAACCTGCCGTGAACCGCCAAACTCTTGATTGAGTTGTTCCATGGATTTTCTGATAGTTTGTTGTTCACCGGCTAATCTTTGCAGAGATTGTCTTGCTTTCTGAGATTCTTTTTGTCCGGACTGCGACGGTTTGTTGCATTGGTTTTGAGTTTGCTGGTTTAATTTATTTTGTTTATTGCATAGTGATTGTAGTTGTTGATTTGGTTTATCACAGCTACCGCCTTTGTTGCACTGTTTTTGTTTTTGCAAAGATTCCATTAATCTGATTGATGTTTTATTAAGTTTGGTCATTGCTTCGCGTTGATGTTGTGTTGCCATATAACCTTTTTTGCTATCGAAACCGGTCGTTGCCATCTCCATCTGTTTGGTAGCCTCATCTACCAGACTCTGAAGTTCCGCCGCAACAAACGGAGATTCTTTTCCAAGTTCTGATATCTGATTTTTAAGACCATTACAGGAACTCATTAAATCCTGTTGGGATTTTGCAATCTCTTTTAGTGCAAGAGAGGCTGGATTAATATTATCGCTTTCATCGAGTAAATCTTCCTGATTTTTGGAAAGATAGTTGGCATCATCCAGAGCTTTTCTCATCGCCGCTTTAATTTTTTCCTGATTGCTTCCTTTCATAGCCTGCATTTGTTTCTGCATTTTATCCATCATTTGCATCAATTTAGAGTAGGCTTTTTTGCCTTGAGAAGAAGCGTCATTTTTTTTCTTATCAGATAGAGCCTGAGACATCTTTTGCATATTTTGGCCGGCGTCAGTTTTTTCCAAAGCTTCGGAAAATTTATTTGTTTCGGAAGAGCTTTCCATTTGTGCTTGTTTTTGAATATCTTTTAATTCTTTCAGTTCTTTTTTCAAATTTTGCAAATCTTTTTTAATTTGATTTTCTTTTTCGGATAGGATGGGAAGTGAATTTTTATCAGATTCTTCAGTATTTTTATTCATTTCTTCCTGTTTTTTTATCAAATCTTCTACTTTACGAAGCATCGCTTCCATTTTTTGTTCGAGTTGCATTTTTTTAAGTAACGCCAAAGTGCGTTCCAACCGTTCCATAAGTTCTTTCTGGGACATCTCAAAATCTTTTAAAGCATCTTCTATTTTCTGTTGTTCCATTTCCTTGAGAGCTTCCATTAGCTTTTTCTGGGCTTCTTTCATTTCCGGAGTGGCAATTTCTTCAAACAATTTTTGAATTTGCTGTAACTTTTCTATAATTTCCCGGCTCATAAGAGAATTATCAGACATCTTATCAATCGACTTATCCATCTCTTTAGCCATCTTATTAATTTTGCTCACCATGTCGCTGTTTTTATCCAGAATATTTTCAAGCTCTTTTTGTTGTTGCCAGTCTGTTTTTCTGTTTGCGATATTTTCAGCCTGAAGTTTACGGCTGACTTTTTTAAGACGTTCAGATAATTCTTTGCCAGACTTTATAATCTGTTCGGTATTAATAATTCTTTTCGCATTTTGCCCTTCCGATTCAGATATGATCTCATCAAGCGAGGGCAGGCGGGCTATATACTGGCGTGATTTTGTAATTTTTGGACCGGATATTTTATCATTATCCGCAACTTCAAAATAATAAACTGCATAATCCCCCGGGAACAGGTTCAACTGATCCATATCCCAATTGAATTCAATTTCACCTTCGGTTTTAATTTTGTCAGAAAAATGTAGAACAGCAACATTTTCATCGGAACGAGTACGATGAGAAACCACCGTATATTTTAAAACCAGCGACGAAAATCCGAAATCATCAAATATTCTTACTTTTAAAGGAAGCAGTAAATCATCGCTAAGATTAACATCGAATCCTGGACGAAGAACATCAATCGATGGGTACTCATCTTCGATAGCAGTAATATAATATTCAATAGGGTCAGGATTATTTTCGCCAAGATGGTCGGTCAGGCTAATATAAAACCCTTGAGATTTATCAACAATTAAAGAACGTTCTGCAAATTTGCCGTCAACTTTCAAAGGGAGTCGGCTTGAGTCTGACATTACTAAAGAAGCCATTTCGACCGGAAGGTTGGTTTCAATTCTCATATTAGCACGGCTACCAACAACAGCCGAAAAGGAACCATTGTTTTCATCTATTATGGTTGGTTCCAAAGAAGTGTAGTCAGGATAAAAGATTGAAAGTTTTATATTATTTACACGTGGTCTGTCAACAACATCGATTTTTTGAATATCAGTTTTAAGCCGTCCGGCTTTTACATAATAATCAAAAGATTTGTTAATTTGTCTTAAAGTAGAAGAAATAAACAGCGAATCGCCAAGTTCAATTTCATACTTTCTAATTTTTTTTAACTCAATTTCAATTGTTTGCCAACTGCCTCCTGCCAGACGATAATGGATAGATGCGTTTTCTGGAAGTTCATCACCAAAAATTGAAGCACCAATCTCTATATCACGATATTTAACCCATTCCATTGAATCGGGAAAAGGGATAACTTTGTAGCCTATCGGTGGGGCGATAACTTCGGTGGGATTGGAATATACATTGAAGGAATGACTGAACATGCCGGGTGAAGTTACTACCATAAGAATTGCCGCCAATGCTGCAACCAGAAATCTTTTCCCTGTTTTTAGTATTGGATTGAAAGTTACCGCCTCGTTGAAATCAATAACGGATGCTTTTTCAAAAGCCTGTTTGAAAGTAAGTTCAATCAGGTCGGTTGAATATGACTGGTGCTGTTTGGTTTGAAAAAATTGAACAGCGGCAACTAATCTGCCTTTTAATTCTTTATGTTTATTTTCCAATGATAAGGCTACCTGAATAATAGTTCCATCGCTGATTTTCCACAATGCAAACCTTGCAAAGAAATAAAGAGTTGTCAGTGAAGCAATAATAAGAGCAGATATTTTAACAGCGATCGGAAGGATTATAAATTTAGCCAATAATGACAAAAGCAGGGAAGTTAAAATAACTGCCGTAAGTGAAGTAATAATTCCGGCTGAGAACAGAACAATTCTTTGTTTTATAAGAACCCGTTTTAACAGTTGGGTTAATTTTTCAGTAGATTTTATTCTATTCATGCAAGCATCCTGATATTGTCAGTTAGCAATTATTGGAATATAGTTAATATAACAAAGCATAAGTTAAAATGTTCAGTCCCATTTTTAAAGCGGCTTCTCTCTTGTCGGACGGGTCGTTGTGCACTTGAGAATCTTCCCACCCATCACCTATATCGGACTCTACCAGAAAATATAAAACTACCCGTCCATTGAGAATTATTGCATACCCCCTTGGAGGTTTGCCGTCATGTTCATGTATTTTGGGAGGACCCTCGGGAAAATCATAAAAACAGTGATATAATGGATGACTGAACGGGAGTTCAACAATTTCTCTTTCCGGAAAAAGTTCAGCCATTTCCGTTTTGAAAGTTTTATCCATGCCATAAGAATCATTTACAAACAAAAAGCCCCCACCGGCTAAATATCTACGTAATCGTTCTTTTTCCTCAGCTCCAAAACTTATAACGCCATGTCCAGTAGCAAATAAAAACGGGTATTGGAACAGATCTGCATCCATAATGGTAATCTGTCTTTCAAGCGTATCTATTGGATATGGGCTGTTTTCATCTAAGAAATGAAGAAAATTTGGAATTGCAGAATTGCCCCAGTACCAATCACCGCCACCGCTGTAATGCAGACGGGCAACTTTTATTGCCGAGGGATTGGGGTGAATGCCTTTTTCCGGTTTTTGAAGACCAAGTTGGCGGATAATTTCCTGTTGATTTCTTTGAGCTTGGATTTCAACTGCTGAAGAAGAAAACAAAATCAGCAAAAACAAAATTTTTAGATATAACTTTCCCATCTATATAATATACAACTAAACTTCGTCTTTTGATTAAAAAAATTCAATTAAAGTAAATTTTCTTTACAGAATAACAGATGTAATTGAAAAACGGAAAGTTATCCCTGACATAGGATAACCATGCACAATTTGATATTCTGTATCAAAAAGATTATGAATTGCTGTTTTTAGAGTAATATTTTCAGTTACTTCATAATTTCCTGATATATTAGTCACAAAATAATTATCCAAGACAATATCTGTTCCTGATGAATCTGAATGTGGGTTTAAAGCCATGATGCTGTTTAGATTTATTCTGATTTTATTAATTTTTGAATTTAAATTAAATGCAATTTTATTCTCAGGGACAGGTGTAGAAAAGTTATCCATATTCAAATGAGTGTATGACAAATTTAAATTATAGTTTTTTTCAAAATATTTAAACTCAAACTCAAGTCCGTTATGAAAATATTTATCCTGATTGGCAAAAATCACAGGTGGGGGAGAATTTGGATTTAACTTTGTTGTAATAAGATTTTTCCCCTCCCGATAAAAGAACGCTGATTCAATTTTGATATTATCACTGAATTTATTAAAATATCCAATCTCAAAATTAGAGCCTTCTTCGACTTTTAAAGAGTCCGAAGATATTGGGAATAAACTAGTTTCATTGATAGTTGGATTACGATAAGAAGTTGCTACGAGAAATTTCAAAGAACCTAATTGTTCCAAAGAATAAATTGACCCAGCTTGATATACGAAATGTCCATCAGAGGCTTCGTTATGAATATATCTGCCACCGGCAGTCAAATTCAGTTTATTTGTTAATTGAATTTCAGAATTTAGATGAAAAGCAAGTTCAGACTCTGAAAAATGTTCGGTGTTGATTGCAGGTGTATTATTTTTAGCCATACCGCCTAATTTGTTGAATGAAATTCCACCGGACAGGCTTAAGCCTGTTTGATTTATATTTTTAAGTCTTCCAAATAAATCAACTCCATTTAAACGGTCCACAGATGAAAAACCATCGCTGAAAAGATGCTCTCCATAATTATTATAAATCCTTAAAGAAATTGCATATTTTTTAACAGATTTATTAATACCAAAAGTCAAACCGGTTCTGAAAATATCTCCAGTGAAGGTATTCGGGTTATATAGAGTGCCAGGGTCGGAAAAATCGAAAGAACTGAATTTACTGCTTACGAAATAATCATATCCGTTCTGTTTGGGAAATTGTATGCGAATACCTCCGGAACGAATGAGAAACTGATTGTCGGTTCGAAAATTATCTGTCTCTTCATAATCATACCAGCCGGCTAAAATTGATTTACCAATTTTTTTTGAATATTGCACTGTCCCATTCCAATTGTTGTAACTGCCACGGCTTAATTCAAGTTTTGTAAATTGATCTAAATCTGGTCGGTAGAACGATGTAAACTCTATCACTCCGGCAATAGCATTAGAGCCATACATAGTTGATGCTGAACCTTTTATTATTTCAGCAGAGTAAATGCCTGTTTTTCGATAAGTATCAGGAAGAGGATGTCCGAATAAGCCGGCTAAGTCCGGACGACCATCGGTTAAAACAAGTACCCCTCGATTAGGGGAAAAGCCCAAACCTCTTATTGATATTTTACCCTGTCCTCTTATTCCAAGTCCATAACCGCTACCATTTACATTGCTTAATGATATGGAACTAAAATTGTCATCAAGTATGGACAGTAGGTTATTTTCGTTTGCGTTTTGAATTTTTTGATGACTAATCACACTAACCGAGTTGACGATTTTTGAAAGTCGGGTCGGTTCTTTTGTGGCAGTGACAATAATAGGATCAAGTTCGACTTGAACGGAATCAACTTGGGTTGTATTAGAACCAAGTAATGATGTTAATAACAACAAAGTTTTAAACATGTTCTCCTCTAATGATTTTTTTATAAATCTATAAGAGGATATACGATAGTCAATGAAAAAAAACCGGAGGATTTCTCCTCCGGTTCATATTTAAGAAACAATTAACAAAAATCGTCAGATAGAGTCGCTGTGCAACTGACCTATTTGAAACGCACCGGGCGACGAGCCTCCCATTCTACAACAATCGGGCTGGCAACAAATATGGAACTGTAAGTTCCAATTATCACACCTAAAATCATAGCGAGAGAGAATCCTCTTAAAACATCGCCACCGATTAAATAAAGGGAACCAACAACAAATATAACTGTAATTGAAGTGTTAAATGTTCTGGAAAGCACATCATTAATTGAGAGGTTTACCGCAGAGGCAAACTCCCCTTTGGTGCGGTATTTTTTTAGATTTTCTCGAATACGATCAAAGACAACCACCGTATCCGTCAGAGAGTATCCGGCTAAAGTTAATAAAGCGGTTACAATCAGCAAATCATATTCAAAGCCGAAAATGTAAAATATTCCCATTACTGCCAAAACATCATGGAATGTTGCAATAGTAGCGGCAATACCGCTTCGAAAATCAAAGCGAATCCATATATATATAACAATTCCAAACAATGATAGCAAAATTGCTTTTTGGGCATCGTTTCTCAAAGTTTCACCAACAACCGGTCCGATAATATGTTCGGAAACAATCTCAAACTGGTTGCCTTCGAATTTTGAAGTCAGAATTTGTTTTAACAGATTGACTTTTTGTTTTCCTACGGCTTCTGTTTCCGGTTGTTTGATTTTTATAATAAAAGCATAAGGAGATTTTTCAAATCCTTGCATCTGTGTGATTTGTGCATTTGGGAATTCTGCTTTTACGATACTTCTTAATTTTTCGATTGTAGTTTCGTTTTGGAAATAACCTTTTACCATAACACCACCGGCAAAATCAATACCCATATTAGCATTTCCGGTTGAAATCATTGCAAAGGCGTAAAGCCCAAGAGCTATCAGTGCCAGCGATACAAAAAAGGCAATTTTGCGGACACCGATAAAATTAATTTTTGTTTCACCAATTATTCTAAACATTTTTTTATTCCTTCTTTCATTTAGATGCTTAAAGATTTATAACCTTTGCGCATATTAAATATCTGTTTGGTTATGACATAGGCGGTATAAAGGGAAATAGTAACACCCCAGAAGAGCGTTACGGCGAACCCTTTAATCGGTCCTGAACCAAGAAGGAATAATGCTCCGGCGGTAATCAATGTTGTTACGTGTGAGTCAAAGATAGCAACAAAGGCACGGTCATAACCGGCATCGATAGAAGCTCTCACAGTTTTACCGGTACGGAGTTCTTCTCTAATTCTTTCGAAAATAAGAATATTGGCATCAACAGAAATACCGATAGTTAATATAATTCCCGCAATTCCAGGCATCGTTAACGTTGCTCC
>QNAD01000086.1 GCA_003641345.1 Candidatus Zixiibacteriota bacterium
CCAAAACTAAATCAAAAAGGGTTTACCTTAGTTGAACTTGTAATCATTATTGTAATTCTTGGTATCTTAGCCGCTGTGGCTATTCCCAAATATCAAGATATTACAACCGAAGCAAAAGAAGCTGCTGCCCGTTCCTCTTTAGGGGCAATGAGGTCAGGCATCACTATCTATTATGCTAACCAAGCCGTAAAAACCGGAACTGCAACCTGGCCTACTTTAAATCAACTTGAGACTCCTGGAACCGTTATGGAACAAAGTCTTCCCAAAAATCCATATCAGGCTACTGCCAATGCTCCTGACTCTGTCGTTACCGGCGTAACAAAAGGTGTCATCGTAGGCACTCGTGGTGGTTGGGCATATCAAGCCGCTACAGGTGTTATATGGCTAAATACAAACAGCGTAGGAGAAAACAGCTGGTAAACGGATAAGGATTATAAGTTGTTTATCATTAGAAATAAATTCAACAGGCTCGATCATGTAGGTTTCACCTTGATCGAGCTTGTTATTATAATAGTAGTTCTGGGAATATTAGCCGCTGTTGCTATACCAAAGTTCTCTGATATTTCCGATAGCTCAAAAGTTACTGCAACTAAAAAAGAGATGCAGAACCTGCAAAGAGCTATCGTTGGTAATCCCAGCATTATTGCCGGCGGACAATATATCGACCGTGGTTTCGAAGGTGATATTGGCTTTTTGCCCCAGCAATTAGTTGATTTAGTAGCAAAACCAGACTCTATTCCAACTTACAACAGACTTACAAGAATCGGTTGGAATGGTCCCTATATAGAATCAACAGATAACTCCTATCTAATTGATGCTTGGGGAAATAATTATATTTATCAGAGATCATCCAGAACTATCACCGCTATTAATGGCACTGACACTTTAAAAATTAACTTCTGAGTGAGGTCGTTTTGTTTGACCTAAATAGATTTATGGAAATTATCAACCCTAAAAAGGCTGGTAAAAATGATAACAAAAAAACAGTGAATAAATCTAAAATTGTAGAATCTATTGTCCAACCTAAAACAAAATTACTATTCGGGAGATATATATCTTTTTGTATCGATGATTTCTCAATTCAAATGGCAGTATCACAACATTTTGGTCCCAAAATTATATTAAAAGATGTTACGAAAATTTATTTGTCAAAATCTCTGGACACAGAAGAGAAAAAGAATTCATTTATAAATACGAGCATAAATGACTATATTGAACAATATAGTCATTTATTCACAAAGTTTTCATTAACTATTTCCGGACAGACAACAGCCCTAAGAACTTTTTTAATGCCGGCACTCAATAAAAAAGCATTAAGTGCGGCTATTAAATATGAACGAAAGAATCAAATCCCTTTTCCCGATGAAAACTGTGTCCATGATTATAAAATCAACAGTAAAATAATTTCTAAGGGTAAATCAAAATACAAAATCTCATTATTCGCTACAACTTATAGCGATATCACAAACCGAATAAAAAGATTCTCGTCTGGCATAAAAAAAATAAATTTATGGAAAATCTATCACGCCCAAGATAGCATTGGCTTAATGTTGAGACATCTCAAAGAATTTAAACCTGACAAAAAATACACTTTACTGAATCAATCAAGAGGATATACTGAAGTTTCCTTCTATAAAGGCTCTCAATTACAATTTTATCACATAAACGAACTCACCTCGGCGGTTCAAGGCGGAACTTACGATACCATCAAATTAAATTATTATTCAGAGACAATTGAAGATCAATTAAGAATAACATTTGATTATTACAATGGTCAAACTAATGAAAACCCTTCAAGAGAAATTTTGGTTTACGGAGATTTATCATACAGTGACAGTTTATTGGAAATTCTTGGAAATAATTCGAGTTTCAAGTTTACAAAATTTCCAATTTCCGAACTCAAATTTCTCTCAAATAAAAAAGATGAATTTAATGAATCACTGAGTGCAAGCCTACCAGCTATGGCTTCGGTTGTCTGCAACACAAAATCAATAAATTTGCTACCCGAAAAAATGGTTGCAAAAAGAAAAGAATTTATTCAAACTGTTTATAGTAAACTCGCCCTTGGAACGATGATTGTTATTCTGTCTGTCGCCTGGTTTACCATGGGTAGATCCACTAATATCGCAAAACATCAACTGGAAGATATAAATTACTCGATAAATAAATTTAAAAATTCTGAAGCTTACCACACCTACAATAATTTAAAAAAACAGATATTGAATAGTCGATCCTATTTGAAAAAGACAGAAAAAGAACCGTCATATTTGAGTTACAACCTTAAAGAACTTTCAAATTTGACTCCTAACCAAATCAAACTAATTCATTTTAATTTCAACCCCTCAAAATCGAACCAAAACATTCTTATTCAGGGGGTAGTAACATCTCTTACGATTCCCCCTGAAATTATCCTCGCTGAATACACAGAAACATTAGCTTCATCCCCCTTGTTTGACAATGTCCACATAATAAAACATGTGAAAAAAAATAAAGAAGAGAAATTTTTCATTGAATTTGTAATCAATATGCAAGGAGTAGCATGAACAGAAAACCGTTTATATATTTTTTAGCAACGGTTGTTTTAGCTACCGTATGGATTTTGCTTGTCTGGCTTCCATACCATCGACAACACACGCTTTTAAAAGTTCAAATCAACGACGCTAAACAACAACTTAAAGATTACAAAAACACTCTCGAACAATTACCAAAAATAATTGCTGAGAGAAATCAGTATGAAAATATAAAATCAATTCTCGATGAAAAATTATATACTAAACGAGATATGCTAAAACTATTCGATAAACTTTATGAAATTGCTTCTAAAAATCAATTGCATATCGTGGAGATTACTCCCCCAATTGAAGAATTATTATTGCTTAATAGAAATATTTCAGATTCAACTATGCCTTTATTTTTGAATATTACTTTATCCATAACTGGTGATTATGTGAATTTTGGGAAATTTACTGAAAAAGTTGAAAAATCATTATTTTTTAGAGGTACGAATATCTGTCAAATAATGGGTGATAGTAAACCTATTGATGAACTGAAATTTTTATTTGGTTTTAAAGCACTATTAGGAAATTTGGAAATAAAATCATGACTGAAAAGAATAGAAAAATAATTGTATATATAATCTTCGTTCTGGCTATCATCTATGGCACGATTAATCTATATCCAAATAAAGATAACAAAAAACAAATTCATAATCAAAACAACGCGGCACAACTTGAAAACTCCAAAAATATTATTTCTCAATATGCCCTCAAAAATAAGTTAGATACTTTATCTATTCAAAATAAAAAATGGGGTGCAGATCCATTTCATGCTCTTAATAAAAAGATTTCAAAAAAAACATTTTTCAGAAATAACACTCAATTAGTTCTTTCTGGAATTATTTACAACGATGACAATCCTGTTGCTATAATCAATAAAAAATCATTGCGTGTTGGTGATAAAATTGAAAATGCAAAAATTATTCAAATAAACAAAAAAGATGTAATTCTTGAAGAGAACGGTAAAAATGTTACTCTTATTATTAATAAAGGATAAATATTATGCCAAAACAAATATATAAACTACTAATAATTACTTGCACCCTATTGTTTTTGACATTCTCGGCAAATGCTGAACAAAAGAGAATATCAATTCAAATGGAATCGGTTTCATTGGTATCAATATTAAATTTAATTGCCGAGCAATACAATCTAAATCTGGTTATCTCAAATGATGTACAAGGGGATATTTCAGTTAAACTTAACGAAGTTGACATATACACCGCCCTTGATGCAATTCTTCATCCGAATGGATATAATTATTATTTTGATGACAATATCATTGTTATAAAATCCATGGAAAAAGAAACTGCCGGTGAACTCAGGGCAGAAGTTATTAGATTAAATTATGTAAATCCAATTACAGCACAAAAAGCATTATTGCCATTAAAATCTCAAAAAGGTGATATCATTATTTTAGATAAAATTAATGAAGGAGCCGAAACAAATGAAGTATATCATCCCAATAAAATTATAATAACCGATTATCCAAAAAATGTCGATGCTATGCTTAAAGTTATTGATGAATTGGATATCAAAGAAAAACTAATTTCCATAAAAGTAAAAATAGTTGAAACAACATTAGATTCACAGGACAAATTAGGTATAAACTGGCCGTCCCAAATTAATACTCAAATTGGTACAAGTAGCACAACCTCGACAGATGAAACTTCAGAAACAAATGATGTCGGGCTGGGAACTTACGATCTTGATGCAAGCCAATGGACTTGGGGAAAATTGACTATAAATCAAATGAGTGCTTTCTTAGACATCCTAAAACAAAAAAATAACAGCAAACTGATTTCATACCCGAGTGTCAGCACTCTTGAAAATCATGAAGCTGAAATTAAAATTCAAACAGTAATACCAATACCAACTATTAATAGGTTCACAGAATCTGCTTCAACAACAGATTTTGTAACCTTTTACGATGAAGAAGTTGGCATAAGACTAAATGTTATCCCTCGTATTAACAATAATGGTGAGATAACTATGGACGTTAATAATGTCGTTGAAGATATAATAGGTTACACAGGTTCTTCTGATAGCCAAAAACCGATTACAGCCGAACGTTCAATTAAAACAAGAATAACAGTTGGCAATGGTGAAACCGCTACTTTAGGCGGTTTATTAAAAGAAAGTGACATTCAAGTTGAAAAGAAAGTGCCCGGGCTAAGTTTGATTCCGGTTTTAGGAAAATTACTATTTACCAGTCATTCCACTGAAAAAAGGACTACCGACTTGCTTATAATGATTACGCCAACAATCATTCAATGATTAAGGCTGACTTAACATCCATCTTTTGGAGCGACTAATAATAAGGAATATTGTTAAAATTATCAGGCATAAGTCAAACCTTAAAGTTTCCCATGCAGATTCAGACGTTGCTGCTGCAGCTTTAAAACATCCACAATCAATACTAATTCCGCGAATTATAGCCACTGAAAGAGCAATAATAAAAAACAATGTCAATATATTGACCAAGGCTACTGAACCTCTATAATAAACGCCCAAAATCAATCCTATCCCAGCTGTCAATTCAATCCATGGCAATATGATTGCTACAATATTTATTAATTTCCCCGGAACCAGATGATAAAACCAGATAGATTTAGCAAAACTTTGAGGGTCAATAATTTTATAATAAGAAGCATATATAAAAATAATTCCAACAGTTAATCGAATTAGTAAAGCCAAGATGTCATTATCAATTATTCTTCGCAATTTGATATCCTTTCCATCTCAAGCCCATAGTTTTCCCACTCTCTGGACCCACCAAAAAATATCATAACATTAGAGTAACCAACATCCATAAAATTTCTCCCCAGATGTAAAGACAAATCACACTCCTCACCGGAGCAAAAAATAACCAGAGGGTAATCTAATGGAATTCCTCCTAACATAGAATCAAAATAAGGTTTTAAATCTCCTCCAGGAAGATAATCAAAAGGGATATTAATTGACCCTGGTATTGTCCCACATTTATACTCATCAAAATCTCTTGCATCAATAAATTTTGTATCTTTTGTTGAATGTTCCATTTGAGCAACATTTATTGCAATAAAAGGGGGGTCTCCTTTTTCGGCTGTTGGCGGGATAACCGGCTCTTCCCCATTTGATAAATCACGCCATCCACCTATAATTGCTATTTCATTTGGAAACAAACTGTTTCTGAGTAAACCAACTAAAGTAGAAAATACAATTATTATTAAAAGTTGCTTAACAAGCCTATTCATTCAATCTCCTGATTTTCATATTATACGCTTACAGAATAAATTAGTTTAATTTATTAATGACCCCCAACACGAATATCCCAAAAATCTATAAAACTAATTACAAAAATTCCTACAATTAACAATAATAACTTAATCCATCTTTTTTCTCTTGTATGAAAAACCTCAGGCAAAATATCAGCAGTTGCCACATACAAGAATGTCCCAGCTGTAAAAGCTGTAAGAATTTCTACTGTTAAAGATCCAGCCAATTTTACAATTGGAGCAAATGCCAAAGCTCCCAATGGTGTCATCAATGAAAATAGTAGAAGAAAAAGCCATATTCTTTTTTTACTGAATTTACCTAAAACAAAAAGAGAAATCAAAGCGAATGAGGCTGGTATTTTATGTGATATTATTGATATAAATATCAACCAGCCAAGATTTTGATCTACTGACCCAACTGCTAATCCAACTCCTCCAATAATTGAGTGTACTGATAAACCAAGCATAGCCGTCAAAGAAATTATTTTGTGGCTGTGGTCATATCCTCCCCCATCACTGGAAATAAAAAGGATACGCTCTACAATGAAAATAAACATAAAACCGGCAAGAACCATAATAGACAAAATTGGATCATGGTTGTGAACTAAAACTTCAGGAAGCAGATGCAAAAAAACCATTCCCAAAAATATTCCTGCTCCAAAAGAAAGAAAAAGATGCAAATATTCATCAGACCATTTTGGGGCTATGGCGATAAAACCACCCAATAGAGTTGATAAAAATATTATAATGCAATATGTAAAAACATTGTTGTCCATTTGGCCAAAAAAGAAGAGCTAAACCAAATTATAGTCAAGAATTAATTTTAAAAAATAAGCGAGATTAAATCTCGCTTATTTGAAACTTCCTGACATCAGAGGATAAAAATTAGTGATAAATTTCTGTAATCACTCTTTTGTCATTCTTCGTTCTGATTAATTCATACTTGCCTCGAAGTATTTTTCCGACAACAAGTGTAAACTTGGTTGGGCTAAGCATCTGCAGACTGTAAGGGTGCCAGCAGTTTTTATTCCCAAGTTGGGCAAATTTTTCAGGTTCTTTTCTCTTCGGCATTTCACTTCTCCCTTTTAATTGTTATTCCCCTCTTCCAATTAAAAAATTAAATATATATGGATAGCGGTAAAAGCAGGGAGATACTAAATAATGGTTATTATCACCTCCTGTAAATTTATACTAATATGGACATAAAATCCAAGTGTTCAAAAACTATACAGCTTCATATATTAGTTTTTTGACATACACCTAAGAAGTGAGAATTTTGTGTAATTTCTTGATAGCTCTATGCTTATAAATATTGACAACTTGCTGAGTAACGCCTAAAATAAGAGCAATTTCCCGTTCTGTCTTTCCTAATAAATAATGCTTGATAACCTGTTTTTGGCGAACAGACAAAGAATTATTGATATGAAATTTAAACCTATTTCTATATTTCATCAAAGTTTTAGACAGAGAATCATCATCATTACCCACATAATAAGGCGAGCTCTCATTGGCAAATGATTCTAAAAAGAGCTTATTGACTGCAATTTCGGCAAACTCAAACTCTTGTCTTTTAGACACTTTCGGTTCTTTCTTAATGTTTCAGTTTATACTTGGCTCTGATATTCTTTAATTCAACTAATGAAATCTCAAATTTTTGCGCCGTTTCTTCTTTTATCTCATTAAGTGAAATTTTTCGCTCATAATCAGAAAGGTCGGCAGGAAGCTTTTTAAATCTATCATTATAATAAGCTAATATCTGTTGATGTTTATTATTTATTTTTTGGGAGAGTTTACTATTTAGATTTTTATTATTTGAAGGTTTTGCTCGAGAAGCTAATTTTTTTGACAATATATTTATTGAATCATTTAATGACCTATTTTTTGTTTCTAAGCTGTCTATATATAATTGGTAATACTGTGTATTTTTTATAATTGAATCAGCTAATGCAACCTCTTTTGACCCAATTTCTATTTTCAAAGAATCAACTGTATCTTTAAATTGGACAACCTCGTTTCCTGCTACAGCTTTCCCTCTTTCAAACGCTTCAGTCCGTTTAGTAGCATTTCTGAGAGTTTTCACATAGCTCAAACCAACTATCAAAGCCAACAAAAAAGTTATAACTATTATCTTTTTAA
>QNAD01000087.1 GCA_003641345.1 Candidatus Zixiibacteriota bacterium
TGCTTTATTAGTATTGGCAAAACTAAATGAACCAACTACTTTAATTGGTTCTGTCGGAAATGATTTTAGAGATAAATTTATTGCAGACTTAAATAAATTTGGAATCAATCATCACATTACAGACTCTGAAGAAACCGGCGGTTTTTCTTTGATTTATTACGATGATTACGGCAATCGGACTCTTGATCTTTTGGGAAGAGCCAATGATATAAGCACACTCAATCCAGAACTTTACCAAAACTCCAAAGCTATTTTAATCGGTCCAATTTTAGGTGAAGTCTCTTTTGGTATGATTAAAGAAATCAGAAAAAATTATGATGGGTTTTATTTTTGTGATCCGCAGGGATTGATTCGCAACGCCGATGAAAACAACAGAATTTATCATGAGATGATAGACCCGTTAAAAAAGACACTGCGTGTCTTTGATGTGGTGAAACCGAATGAACTTGAAGGCAAAGTGATGACCGGTATTGATTGCCGTCAAGACCCATACCAAGCCGCAAAAATAATTCATGAATGGGGAATGAAGATTGTAATTGTGACTCTTGCGGAACTTGGTTCAGTTATATATGATGGCAAAGAATTTATTGATATTCCGCCGTTTGAAACTGAAAATGCGGTCGATGCTACCGGGTGCGGAGATACCTACATGGCTGGTTTTACTTTCGAATATCTGAAAACAAAAGATTTGCGAAAAGCAGGTTGTTTTGCATCGTGCACTTCGTCGATAATGATAGAAAACACCGGACCTGATTTTGAAATGACGGAAGATATGATTCGCAACCGCCAGGAACAACTGCTCGCTAAAACTGATTATAAAGTAAAAGTAGCAGTAAACCAATAAATTTGGCACGGCTGAGTTCCACCCCAGCTGAGTTGTTGCTGTTTTTGATATTGGGGCAGACGAGGGCGTCTGCCGCCCACGTAAATCTTTTTGGTGGCAACCTAAAATTTATTTGGGGTTGAAATTTGACCTTGCTACTTGACCGGTAAATCTTTTGGGTGGCAACCTCAAATTTATTTGGGGTTGAGATTCGTCGGCTTTGCCTACTACGCTTTTATTCCATCGAATAAAAAGGATATAAAATATCCATCAAAATTATCAAAATTATTTACACCATGCTCTAAAGAACTTATTAGCCCGTGCAGAAAATTCATAAGAAAATATAATGTCATTTCATATGGATAATCGTTTCGTATTTCACCAGTTTCCGTTCCTCGTTTAATTATATTTTCAAGATAATTTTGAATATGCCTGTCAATTTCAAGTCCTTCCAGTAAAACTCCGGCGTGATCTAAGGCATAGGTTGAGAACAAATAAAATTGGTGTTCAATCGGATTTGTTTTAAAATATTGAGATAATGAATGATATAGATATGAAATTCTATTTTTCACTAAAACAGCTTGCTCTTTTTTTCTGATACTGTCAACTAATAGCTCGAGGTCATTATCGAAAAGTAGGATGGTGAATTCTAAAAGATGAGTTTTGGATGGGAAATACTGAAAGAAAGACCCTTTGGAAATCCCTGCTTCGCGACAAAAGGAATCTATAGCCAGTCCATCATATCCGAATTTCCCAAAGAGCCGCAGGCTTTTTATATATATCCTCTCTTTTTTTTCTGATTCAAGGCGTCGAAAAGTATCGGTGACAACTTTTCTTCTAACTAATTCTACGATAAGGTTTTCGTTGATCATTGTTATTTACTCCAAATGACTAAATGGTCATATATGCTATACTAAATATATATAATATTAAATTAAATTGCAATATAATATTGACCTTATGTTAAAAGTATTGTTTACTTGGATAAACTATAAGAAATTTAATTAACTTTAATTAAAAAGGAATTTAATATGGGTAAAGTAAGAGTTGCTATTATTGGTGTAGGTAACTGTGCCTCATCATTAGTACAGGGTGTTGAATATTATAAAAAGGCAAAAGATGATGATTTTGTGCCTGGTTTGATGCACGTCAATCTGGGCGGTTATCACATTCGTGACATTGAATTTTCAGCTGCAATTGATATTGATAAAAACAAAGTAGGTAAAGATCTTTCCGAAGCAATTTTTACCAAGCCAAACAATACTTATACTTTTTCCAAAGTTCCCAAGCTCGGCGTTAAAGTTCAACGCGGTATGACCCACGACGGTTTGGGATATTATCTTTCACAGGTGATTGAGAAAGCTCCTGGCGATACAGTTGATATAGCTAAGCTTCTTAGAGACACCAAAACTGATGTGGTTATTAGTTATCTTCCGGTTGGCTCAGAAGAAGCCACAAAATGGTATGTGGAACAGATTCTGGATGCTGGTTGTGGTTTTGTTAATTGCATTCCGGTTTTTATTGCCAGAGAACCTTATTGGCAGAAACGTTTTGAAGAACGCGGTTTACCGGTTATTGGCGATGATATTAAATCTCAGGTTGGTGCTACAATCGCTCATAGAGTTTTTACCCGTTTATTCATTGAACGTGGTGTTCGTTTGGAACGTACCTCCCAACTTAATGTTGGAGGAAATACTGATTTCTTGAATATGTTGGAACGTTCCCGTTTGGAATCAAAGAAGATTTCCAAAACCAATGCGGTAACATCGCAGTTGGATTATGATATAGGTCCTGGCAATGTTCATATTGGTCCCTCTGATTATGTCGAATGGCTTTCAGATCGCAAATGGGCATATATTCGTATGGAAGGGCGTACCTTTGGTGATGTGCCATTGAATGTGGAGATGAAAATGGAAGTTTGGGACAGCCCGAACTCAGCCGGCGTGGTTATTGATTCTCTTCGCTGTTGTAAACTTGCTTTAGATAATGGTCTTTCTGGTGCCATTATTGAACCTTCATCATATTTCAAAAAATCTCCTCCGGTTCAATATACCGATGATGAAGCCAGGAAGATGACGGAAGAGTTTATTACCAAGTATGGCTGGAAGACCACTAAAGCCAAAAAAACAACTAGCAAAGTTAAAACTACCGCCAAAAGCTCAAAATCGGCTAAAACTACTTCGAAAAAAACTAAAGTTAAAACAACCAAAAAACGGGTTGTTAAGAAAAAAAAATAAGACAGTAGATTAATTTATCATAATTTTAACCGGTGATTGAATAAATCACCGGTTTTTTAATTGATTAAAATTACAAATCTGTTCTTCTTGAAAATTATGAAAGCAAGAGTCGAAACAGCTAAGGATAATCCTTATTTTATCACATTTGAAGGAATTGACGGATGTGGTAAATCTACTCATGCGATACTAACTTATGAATATTTATCAAGTTTTGGCTACAAAGTTAAACTTTTAAGAGAACCTGGTTCAACGATTGTTGCTGAAAAAATCAGGGAAATTCTTCTCGATAAGAAAAACTCAATAACTGATACTACCGAACTTTTTTTGTATGAAGCGGCAAGGGCTGAGATATCCGGCAGGGAAATTACACCTTTGTTAAAAAAAGGGTATATAGTCTTATGCGATAGGTTTTATGATAGTACTACCGCTTATCAGGGTTATGGGCGGAAATTAGATGTTAAAATGGTGCGTTCCCTTCATAGAGTAGCAACCGGAAAGTTAATCCCAAATCTTACGTTACTTTTTGATGTAGATTTGGAAGTTGCTTTATCAAGAGGGAAAAAAAATAAAGACCGTTTAGAATTACAATCGAAGCAGTTTTTCAATCGAGTCCGTAAAGGATTCTTGGAAGTTGCCCGTAAAGAGAGAAGACGTATCAAAATTATTGATGCTTCCGGTTCTTTAGAAGATGTATTTGCCAGTGTTAAGAAGATTTTGATTAAGAAATTAAATATCAATGAATAGTACTCCTCAGTTATTAAACAGAAAATCTTTATTACAATCTCTTTTCTTTGTTGTCATAATAATTTTAATTTCCGGACTAATGACTATTTATATTTTATCTGATAAATCAATCAAAGAGGCATTTATATTTAATAATTTTGCACGAATTTTATTGAATCATTATTCAGAAAATCTTGATAGTGAGAAAGTAATTGAATCTGCACGAGAGGCTATGTTTGCTGATTTAGATCGTTATTCCACTTACATAAAGTCAAATCGTTTTAAACAGATGGACGAAGAATTAACGGGTGGGTATTTTGGAATTGGTCTATCTGTTATTAACCATGATTCGGGGTTGATGGTAATGTCTGTTCGTGAGAATTCTCCTTCTTTCGAGGGAGGTCTTCTCTCTGGTGATATTATTATGAAAGCTGACTCCATTGATTTAGCTGGACTTACCACCGCCCAAGCTTCAAGTCATCTTCGCGGTAAAGAAAATAGTTCTGTTCATTTAAAAATATTCCGAAGTCAAAATAATTCTCAATTTGAAGTTGATATAATTCGTAGAAGAATTGAATTGATGCATATTCCATTTGCTGGTTTGACTTCTGACAGTATAATTTATATTCGTTTGCTTGATTTTGATGCGGGTGCCTCGAATGATATTGAAAAAGCTTTGGATTCTTTGCTCAATTTGGATGATTTAAAGCCTGTTGGTATAGTTTTGGATCTTCGCAATAACCCCGGTGGGCTGTTTTCGGAAGCGTTCAAAGTAGCCAATCTTTTTTTAGATGATGGATTGCCTGTGGTAGGTACTAACGGTCGCTCGATTTGGGATTCTGAGAAGTTTATTTCAAACGGAAGAGATATTACTTCCGGTTTACCAATGAGTATTATTGTTGGACGAGGTTCAGCATCTTCATCGGAAATAGTTGCTGGCACCTTAAAATATAATCATCGTGCAGTACTGGTTGGAGATACTACTTTTGGCAAGGGATTAGTACAGGGATTTGTTCGTTATCCGGAAGGTGACGGCATAAAACTGACCATCTCCCGTTATTTTTTCGGGGATGATGTTTATATTAATGAGTTTGATTCTACTTTGAATGAGATTGGCGAAGGTATCCCGCCTGATTATTATTTTTCTGATGAACTGGATAATAGTTTTATTTATGCCTTGGAAAGGTCATTGAATTTATTCCATTTTGCCAATCAAAACCAGGATGAAATTATTAAAAACTTTCAAGCGGGTTTTCTCGATGATAGTTGGTTGGAACGATTTGCGATGTATCTTGAAGAAAAAGAATTTAAGTATGAATCTGATCGGTCACAGATAATCTCACTGATAAAAGAAATTGCTGTTTTTGATAAAAACTCCAAAATATTTGTAGATGAGTGTGATAAGTTTTTGAAGTATTCAATACAGATTGATAAAAAAGAATTATTTCTTCAAAAAGAATACCTTAAAAGAAGATTGGCTCAAATTGCATACGAAAGAAAATATGGGATTAATAAATCTTATTCGGAAGTAATTATAAAGCATATGCCCATTGTTAAATATGCTACTAAGATTTTGAAAGATATTAATTAGATGGATATTATTTTATACATCCTGTGTGGCTTGAGTGCAGGTTTACTTGCTGGATATTTAGGGCTTGGCGGTGGAATAGTTATGGTGCCTTACCTTACAATTGTCACCGGATTGGATTTTAAAACTGCCGTACCGGTTTCTGTCTCGGCTATTATGGTTAACTCTTTGGCTGCATCAAATGAATATCTTAAAAAAGGGATGGTTGATATTGAGATGGTAATCGTTCTCTCTTTGTTTATGGTAATTGGTAATATTACCGGAAGTAATCTCAGCCAGGTTATTCCATCTGATTTTATACGGTTAGTTTTTACTGTTCTTTTGATTTATACTGCTCTTTCTCTTCTAAAAGATAAAAAAAAGAGCGAGCAAATTTCATTTTCTGATAACCGGATGAAAATGTTTTTTATTACGGTTGTGATATCTTTTTTTACAGGCATATTAGCCGGACTATTAGGAATTGGGGGAGGAGTTATTTTAGTTCCGGTTTTATATTTGGTGGTTGGTTTACCATTGACAACAGCCAGAGGAACATCATCGTTGATGGTTGGTTTTTCTGCAGCAGCAGCGGCGGCGGTTTATTTTCTTAACGGTATGATAGATTATATGGTTGTAGCTCCGGTTATAACAGGGGTTGTAATTGGAGGTAAATTGGGTGGATATCTGGGAACTATTGCTAAACCGAAAGTTGTTAAAATTATTTTCGTTTGTGTGATGTTATATTTGGCTTTTAAACTTGGCTATGAACCATTAATGGAGATTTTATGAAAGATTTATTATTTGATAACAATCTTTTAATAACATTTCAGAGATGGTTCTGGAGAATTACTTTTATTTATTTTCTTATAAATACTTTGATATTAACTTTCAATCGATCTCTTGCCGGTGAAATAACTTTCTGGGGTATCATACTTCTTCTTCTGGGTACATTAATCAAGTTAATTATTTTTATAATTAATTTTCAAAAAATAAAACTATACCGATTTTCTATTTTAAGCTATTTGCTCATTTTTATTTTGGCTTCAACAGTAATTTTAAAATATTGGATATTATGAAGACAGCATTTTTTGTAGATTTTGACGGTACCATTTCTAAAAGAGATGTAGGCTATACTATGTTTCATCATTTCTCAAATGGGAAAAATGATGAACTCATTCCCGATTGGAAAGCAGGGAGGATCAGTAGCAGAGAGTGTTTGACTAAAGAAGCTGAAATGATTTCTCCGACATCCGAGGAGTTTTACAGTTATCTTGATTCTTTTGAAATTGACCCAACTTTTGAAGAGTTTGTTTCAGTTGTAAGAAAAAATGAGATGGATATAAAAATTGTATCCGATGGTTTGGATATATACATAAATTATCTTCTCTCAAAAAATAAGATTGACTCAATTCCGGTTATATCAAATATTGGGAAATTGGAAAATAAAAAACTTACAATTAAATTTCCGATAGATAACAGAGAGTGCGATTATTGCGGAAACTGCAAAGGGGAACGGATTAAAGAATTTCGTGCGAAACATGATGAAAAGTACCGGATAATTTTTGTCGGTGATGGATATTCTGATGCTTGTGCTACCAAAGAAGCGGATTTATTATTTGCTAAAAAAGATTTAGAACATTATTGTATTGATAACAAAATTGAATATCAGAAATATAATAATTTCAGTGATGTTTTGAACGATTTGAAAATTAAGAGAATTTTAAAGTAAATATGGATATGGACTTAATATGAGAGCGATAATTATGGCTGGCGGTTTTGGCACACGGCTAAGACCATTAACAATAAACGTACCCAAACCGATGGCTCCTGTGGTGGGAGTACCAATGATGGAGCATGTTGTTTCGTTATTGGTAAAACACGGTATTACCGATATTACTTCATTGTTATATTTTAAACCGGATACTATAAAAGATTATTTCAAAGATGGTAAGAAGTTCGGGGTTAATATGACTTATGAACTTCCAGATGATGATTATGGTACTGCCGGAGCTGTTAGGTATGCATTAAAAAATTCTGATGAGCCGGCTTTGGTTATTTCCGGCGATTTGGTGACTGATTTTGATTTATCCGAAGCTCTTTCGTGGCATAAACAGAAAAATGCCGAGACAACTATTTTGCTTACTCGAATGGACAATCCATTAGCTTATGGAATAGTTATTACAGACCAGGACGAAAGAATTGTTCGTTTTTTAGAGAAGCCGTCATGGGGTGAAGCTTTTTCAGATACAATTAATACCGGTATATATATACTTGAGCCTTCAGCAATAGATATGATTCCTTATAAAGAAAATTTCGATTTTTCTCAAAATCTGTTTCCGGAAATGTTAAAAAGAAACATGGGACTCTATGGAAAAGTAATGGCTGGTTATTGGAAAGATGTAGGGAATGTTGATGAATATCATCGAGTGCATATAGATTTTTATGATAAAAAACTGAACCTTAATCTTAAATCCAAAATTGAAAAAATCGGCGATTCTGAAATAATAAAAGGTAATAATGTTGTTATCGGAGAAAATGTACAATTTACCGGACGAGTTGTTTTGGGGAATGATGTAATCATTGGACCTAATATAAAA
>QNAD01000088.1 GCA_003641345.1 Candidatus Zixiibacteriota bacterium
CTAATTTTATAAGTTTGTGCTAATACTGTATCTTCTTTGCCATTAATTTTTGTTAGCACAACTTTGTTACTAAAGAAATCTATAGCTTTTTGATCCCTCAACACGACCGTATCAAGGCGTTTACACCAAGGTCATGAATCAGAATAAAAATCAATTAAAATATCTTTACCGGATGCTTTTGCTTCAGCTTGAGCAGCTATAAAAGTAGCATGAAAAGGAGCACCAATTATATCTTTGGCAGTTTCTTCTTCTGTTGAACAAGAAATAATAAGAGCAAAACTCATTATTATTATTAATCCGATAGCAATTTTCTTCACTTTACCTCCAGTAATATACTTCTGTTGACTTCTGATAATTAATTGATTCCCTGCCATTGTTCCCCTAAGGTCATATCCAAAATCTCTTTTGCTTCATCCTTACATGAAAAAGGAACAGATAATTCAAACATGGCTTGTTTAGATTCAAATATTGGATTAAGGGTTAAGCCGATATTTCCAAAAAAGCCTGATTTAGATAAACTGACAGCAGGTATTTCAGAAGATTTCAAGGTTTCGATTGCAAAATCTGAAGATATTTTATCAGAGATATAACCTATCACAATCCATTCTTCTGCATTTTCTAAAGGAATGTCACAATCAGGACAAACGGTCAAAGTATTGTCAAAATCTTTATTACATTTAGGACACAACATTATTTATTAATACTTTCTAATCTGTTTATAAGTTTATTGATATCCTCATCAGTTCTTTTTTCCGTAGCCGCAATAATCAAACAATTATCCATTTTAGAATACCAACGACCGGCATCAATACCCGGCAATACTCCATCCTTAACCAATTGCGAAATTATATCCTGTGCCGGAATAGGAGTTTTTACTGCAAACTCATTTACATAAGGATTATTAAAATAAGGTTCATATCCATCAAGTTCAAAAATCTTCTCTGCTGTATTATGAGCATTTTCCAAAGATAATAATGCTACTTTTTTTAAACCTGTTTTCCCCAGTAACGAACAATAAACAGAAGCAATTGTTGCACACAATGCCTGATTTGTACAAATATTAGAAGTAGCTTTTTCCCGACGGATATGTTGCTCTCTGGTTTGCAGAGTTAAAACAAACCCATCCTTACCATCGACATCTTTAGTGCGTCCGGCAATTCTCCCCGGAATCTGTCTTGCTAAATCCTTCTTAACAGCAAAAAAACCAAGTAGTGGTCCTCCAAAAGAAATAGGTAATCCAAGCGGTTGTCCTTCACCAACAACAATATCCGCTCCACTCTCAGCGGGTGTCGTCAAAATAGCTTGAGAAATAGGATTAATCGACATAATCATTTTCCCACCAACTTTGTGAATTGATTCAGCCGCAATTTGAACATCCTCAATATACCCAAAGAAATTTGGCTGACCCAAAAGAACACAAGCTGTACTTTCATCAATCAAATCAGCCATACGATTAAAATCAGTCAAACCATCTTTCAATGGCACTGTTATCAACTCAATATTATGCCCGGAAAGGTAGGTTTGAATAACTTCCCTGTAGAGAGGATTAACAGTTTCAGATAGTATGGCTTTATCCCTTTTGGTTACTCTGGATGATAAGATAATCGCTTCGGCAGCAGCCGAGGCACCGTCATACATAGACGCATTAGCAATATCCATCCCTGTTAGACGACAAATATGGGTTTGGAATTCATAAATAATCTGCAATGTTCCCTGAGCAACTTCCGGTTGATATGGGGTGTATGCTGTTACAAATTCCGGACGACTGGCAATATTATTAATTGCCGATGGTATAAAATGATCGTAGATACCACCGCCGGCAAAGCAGGTCAATTTAGTGTTATTCTCTTTTGCCAATGATTGAATATCATGAAGTAATTCCATCTCAGATAAAGCAGGAATATTCAATTCTTTTTTTAACCTAAGCTCTTCTGGGATATTACTAAAAAGTTCACTTATATTTTTTACATTAATTTTGTCAAGCATAGCTCGACGATCATCATCAGTATTTGGTATATATGGCATTTATAATTTATCTTAACCTTTAATATTTATTCTAATATTTTTTTATAATCTTCTGGGCTTAACAATAGTTCAATTTCCGCAGTTTTTTTAATTTCAATCTTAACCATCCATCCCTGCCCAAATGGATCGCTATTGATAACCATCGGGTTATCATCAAGATCAGCATTCACTTCAGTAATTTTTCCTGATAGAGGCAAATACATATCTGAAACTGCTTTAACAGCCTCAATAGTGCCAAATGTTTGCATTTGATCAAATTCATCACCTATATTCGGTAATTCTATAAAAACAATATCACCTAATTCGCTTTGGGCAAAATCGGTAATTCCGATTGTGGCGATATTACCTTCAATCTTAACCCATTCATGTTCTTTGGTGTATTTTAATTTTTCTGGAATATTCAATGTCGCCTCCTTAAACTAAGATTCTTTCTGATTTGTCTCTAATTCCACACTTGTAGCTTCTGTCTTTTTATTAACAACTTCCTCAGTGCTACTTTTTAATGTGAGAGATAATTTTTCAGAAGATTCTGGGTTTGTCTTTTTTTTTAAGTAATTTTCTAAAAAGTTAATATCATAATTACCCTTAATAAAATCAGGGTTGCGGATAATTTCCTTATGAAATGGTATTGTAGTCGGTACGCCTTCAATGATATATTCGTCCAAAGCTCTACTTAGTCTAACTAAAGCTTCTTCGCGGGTACGTCCTTTAACAATCAATTTGGCAATCATCGAATCATAGTATGGAGGAATTATGTAATCCGTATAAGTAGCAGTTTCAATTCTTACACCAAGACCGCCTGGTGTATTTATGGCTGTTAGTTTTCCTGGAGTTGGTCTAAAATCTTTTTCGATATCTTCAGCATTTATCCGGCATTCAATCACTGCCCATTTGGGAACTATTTCTTCCTGATTATATTTTAATTCCTCTCCCATAGCAACTTTAAGTTGATCTTTTACTAAATCAACTTCGAAAGCTTCTTCGGTAACAGGATGCTCTACCTGAATACGAGTATTCATTTCCATGAAGTAATATTTTAAATCTTCATCTACCAAAAATTCTATAGTACCTGCTCCACGATAATTAACCATCTTTGCTCCACGTACGGCAGCATCTCCCATTTCTTTTCTAAGTTCCGGTGTAAGCAAAGGTGAAGGAGTTTCTTCAATCAATTTTTGATGTCTTCTTTGAATAGAACAATCTCTTTCACCAAAATGATAGAAATTTCCGTGTGTATCACCCATTAGTTGTATCTCAACATGATGAGGACCAACAATAAATTTCTCCAGATACAAATCAGGGTCTCCAAAAGCATTACCGGCTTCGGTTGAGGCGATATGAAAACCTCTTTCCAATTCTGCGTCGTTTCGGCAAACTCTCATCCCTTTACCGCCGCCTCCTGAAACAGCTTTTACAATTACGGGATAAGTAATTTCTTTAGCCAATTTCAGAGCATCATGAAAACTTGAAACAATTCCTTCTGAACCGGGAATGGTAGGAACTCCTGATTTTCTCATTAACTCTTTGGCTTTTACTTTATTGCCTAACATCCGAATTTGTTCAGGAGTTGGTCCAATAAACACCATTCCGCATGATTCACAAATTTCAGCAAAATCAGCATTTTCAGCCAGAAACCCATAGCCCGGATGAATAGCACCGGCATTTGTTATTTCAGCGGCGGCAATTATTCGTTTAGGGTCAAGATAAGACTCATTAACCTGAGGTTTTCCGATACAAATATCTTCATCAGCAAAACGTACATGCAAAGCATCTCTGTCTGCTTCGGAATAGACCGCAACTGTTTTAAGCCCCATCTCGCGACAGGCACGTATAATTCTCAGAGCAATCTCGCCCCGATTGGCAATTAGTACTTTATCAAACAAAAGTATTCCTCAATAACTAAAGTATTTTGGTCAACTCAAATAGACTGTTATTATAAGATAAACATTTTAAAATTACAATAGGAAAGCAGAGTTTTCAAAAAGATTTATTATTTTTCTTTAATTGTAATGCTTTATATTTCAGGAGCTTAAGATATTTCATCGGGAAAGTGAGCATAAAAAAAGGGAGGTGGTTTCCTCCCTTATATCTCAATAAAACAAAAATCTAATATTTAATAAAATCAGGACCAGAATCAGTATTTTGCGATGATTCCTCAGATTCCTGATCATCACCTCCCCAACGGTCTGCTGTTCCCGTTATCCCCTTCAAACGTAAATCAAAATCATCAGGATTAGAAGCTTGTGACATCGCTTCTTCAAATGAAATCATTCCTTGTTTATAAAAATTCATAATAGATTGATCAAAAGTTTGCATTCCATATTGAACCGTTCCTTGTTCAATTAAATCAGGAATATCAATGGTTTTATCAGGGTTTATAATACATTCACGAATAGCAGCTGTACTAACCATAACTTCCAAAGCCGGAACACGGCCGGGCATATCAGATCGGGTCAATAATCTTTGACAAACAATAGCTTGAACGGTTCCAGCCAATAATAAGCGAATCTGTTGATGTTGATGAGGTGGAAAGAACGAGATAATACGGGTTATGGTTTCAACTACATTTAAAGTATGCAGAGTAGTCAAAACCAAATGACCGGTGTCTGCCGCTGTTAAGGCAATTGACATTGTTTCCAAATCACGTACTTCACCAATTAGAATAACATCGGGATCCTGACGAAACGCCGCTCTTAATGCCGAGGCAAAGGTTTCGGTGTCTCCACCTACTTCTCTTTGGGATATAATTGATTTTTTGTCCCGATAAATATATTCTATCGGGTCTTCTACTGTTAAAATATTTTCTGAACGACTATTATTGATTACTTCAATCAACGATGCTAAAGTAGTTGATTTACCGGATCCGGTAGTACCGGTAATAATTATAAGTCCTCTTCGTTCATTGGATAGTTTATTTATTATTTTAGGGAGATTTAATTCTTCGAACGTTGGCACTTGTGTATTGACCGCACGAATTGCAATACCGGACGTCCCTCTTTGTCTATATAAATTAATACGGAAACGCCCCAGTTTGGCAACTGAAAGAGCAAGATCCATCTCGTTTTTTCTTTTATACCGCTCCATCTGTTTTTCATTGAGTATCTGAGTTACTATTTTTTCCATACCGTCTATTGTGATCGGATCGGTAGCTATTTGTTCCAAATTACTATTGATTCTTAAATGAGGACGCACCCCAACACGGATATGCAAATCTGACGCTTTACGGTTAAGCATCTCAACCAGCATCTGTTTTAAATTCATGGAAATCCCTTTCCGTGTTTATATTATTCCGGGTCGATATAGAAAAGAGTTTGGCCGAACTCAACCGGTTTACCGTTTTCAATACAAATTTCTGATATGCGACCGCCAACTTCGGATTCAATTTCATTCATTAGCTTCATCGCCTCAACAATACAAACAACTTGCCCTACTCTGATTTTCTCATTTAATGAAACATAGGAATCAGCGTCAGGAGCCGGAGCGGCATAAAAAGTACCAACCATCGGCGATGTTATAGGGATCAATTTGCTTTTATCAACGGCAACATCTTCTGAAATAGATGAGGGTTCAGTTTGAGATGTTGCTTGTACAGCTTTTGGCGTAGCAGGTACAATCGGTTGCACAATCGCCGGTGCTGAACTTTGGCCATTGTCAGCTAAATTATTTTGTCGAGTAATTTTGACTGACCGCCCCCAGCCTTTAACCTCAAGAGATCCAATAGCAGACTCTTCAACAATCTTAATCAACTTTTTAATATATTTTTCGTTCATCAATTTCCTCAAAACAATTAACATTAATGACAGGAAAGCCTACCAATAATAATTTTAAACTGTGATTGATTATATAAAATCTAAATCATAGTTCCAACAATTTTTTTGGAGCTTTATTCATAACTTTATTCCCTCTTCTTGTCACTAACACATCATCTTCAATTCTTACTCCGCCCCAACCGGAGATATAAATTCCAGGTTCAACAGTTATCACGTTGTTAGGCTTTAGCTTATCGCCAGAAACCGAGGAAAGTCTGGGACCGATATGAACAAAATAACCAATTCCATGTCCTGTTCCATGACCAAAATTCTTTCCATAACCTGCTTTAGTAATAATACTCCGACAGGTATTGTCAACGGTCTTGCCTAAAACTCCCGGTTTAACTTTTTTAATACCCGCTTTTTGAGCTTTAAGCACCAAATTATATATTTTTTTCTGACGTGGTGTAGCTTTGCCAACCACAACCGTTCTGGTCATATCGGACACATATCCATTTACGGTAGCACCAAAATCGAATGTTATAAAATCTCCCTTTTTGATTTTTTTCTTCGATGCTTCCCCGTGAGGCAAAGCCGAGCGATAACCGGAAGCAACTATTGTTTCAAATGCCGGTTTTTCAGAACCGAGCATTATCATCTGATATTCAAGTTCCGCCGCCAATTCTATTTCTTTAATACCCGGTTCAATCATACTTAATATTCTTTCAAAGGCAATATCCGAAATATCAACCGCTTTCTGAATATTTTTTATTTCATCATTATCTTTGACCCAGCCCAGTTCGGTAAAAAGATGTCCGGCATTAACCAAAATTCCATTCGGTAAAGATTTATTTAGACGTTCCAATCCGCCAACAGTTAAATACTCTTCGTTATACCCATAAACAAAGTTCTGTTTATTAAATTTAGGAAAATCCTTAAGAGCATTGTAAGTATCATATTTAATAATATTAACTTTGGCACCTTTTACCTGTTTGGCTGATTGATCTTTATATCTGAAGTCTGTAAAAAATTCTGAACCTTTAGGGGTGATTACTAAAAGTCCGGCTGAGCCGGTAAATCCGGTTAAATATCTGATATGATCGAGATGATTTACAATAACACCATCAAGATTTTCTTTTTGTATAGCTTTTTTTAATTCGGCAATTCTCTTAACTGACATAATTTAAAGCTCCTTTTCGTTTATTTTTAATTCTGCATTTCTAAGTTTATCTTTAATTTTTGGGTTCTTATTTTTTTGATATATTACCTTGAAAACCTCTGCGGCTAATCTTACATGACCCTGATTCATATACAAATCACCCATCGTCTCTGTATAAAATGGAATCGAAGCCAAAGCTCCATCATATTTATTTGGCTTTAGATAGTTTGTATCTTCCTCTTTTTTTACTAAAGTAATCGAGCTGGTCACTGTTGATTCTTTTTTTTCAATGTTACACACCAATCCCTTACACAAAGGGTCAATATATAAAATTCTTTCATAGTTATTTATTGCTTCAAAATCGTTTTTGTTATGAAATTTGATATCGCCCAGATATTTTAGACATACAATATTATCAGGATCTGATATTAAAATAGAGTTAAACTCATTTTCTGCAGATTCAATTTGTCCGGCATGGTACAATGCTCTGGCATAAAGAAGCCTGGCTGATAAAAGAGGGAATTCGTTGTTCAGTTTATTTTTGCATATTTCCACGACTGTAGAATATTTTTTTTCAGAAAAATTTTTAGCGGCGACTGCGGGCCAGTAACCTCTTGATGCCAAAGATTCAATATTGGTTATTTTTCTCTGGTTCTCTTCCATAGAATATAAGTAACAAATTTCATAACCAAAAAGCAACGTAATGATAAGTAATTTATAAAGTAATATAATTTTGTTCATTTGTTGAAAAATGTAATATTGTGTGCGTTGCATATTATTTCGTGTGTTATGTGATATATTGACGAACCACCAATAAAGACAAAGAGAATCTAGATTCCTGCGTTTGTGTGCGTGGTGTACGTCCTCGTGCGCCACGTAATGTTGGGACAGTTCGTCGGTGTTCTGAATCCGCCTGTGGCGGATGAAAAACCCGACATCTTCTCAAAACAATTATTATTTTTGTGCCCGGTTCACCGTGTCGA
>QNAD01000089.1 GCA_003641345.1 Candidatus Zixiibacteriota bacterium
ACGGTTGTTTCCAAAGACAAAGATATTTTTACTGTTGATGCATCTCAGGAAACTATAAATAAAACTATTCTTAATAATTATAAAGTAAATGATAAAATAAATTTGGAGCAGGCTCTGAAAGTTAGTGACCGCCTGGGAGGACATTTCGTAAGCGGGCATATCGATATTACCGGAAATGTTGATTACATTAGAAAAGACGGTGATTCTTTGGAGTTAGCCATAAGATTTAATTCTGATTTTGATAAGTATGTTATTGCTAAAGGCTCAATTGCCATAAACGGCATTTCGTTGACAGTAAATGAATGTAAAGCCGGTTGGTTAAATGTAAATTTGATACCTCATACTATTTCAAAGACTACTTTGGTTAATTTAAAACCTGGTTCATTGGTGAATCTTGAATTTGATATGATTGGGAAATATATTTTTAACATAGTTCAAAGCGGGAAGGCTGAAAAACTAACAAAAGAAAAACTATTAAAAAGTGGATGGTAATAATGGCTGAGAAATATAATTTAAATACAATTCAGGAAGCAATAGAAGATATTAAAGCCGGTAAAATGGTCGTGGTTGCTGATGATGAAGACCGTGAAAACGAGGGTGATTTAATCATGGCGGCTGAAAAGATTACTCCTGAGGCTATAAACTTTTTGACTATTCATGGACGTGGTTTGGTTTGTGTCTGCCTCAATGAGAAAAGGATTGAACAATTAGACCTTAATCCGATGGTGAAAAATAATACGGCATTGTTGGGCACCAGATTTACAGTTTCCGTCGATGCTGTGAAAAATACAACAACTGGCATTTCTGCTGCGGATAGAGCAGTTACGATAAAAACTATTGTAGATGATAGCACACGACCTGAAGATTTAGGTCGTCCCGGACATATTTTCCCCATACAGGCTCTAAAAGGCGGAGTTTTAGCCAGAGCAGGGCATACGGAAGCATCGGTCGATTTAGCCAGACTCGCTGGTTTAAAGCCTATGGGTGTATTGTGTGAAATTATGAATGAAGATGGAACTATGGCAAGGGTTCCGGATTTGATGAAATTCAAAGAAAAACATAATTTGAAGTTTATTACCATTAAAGATTTAATTGCCTATCGCAGGGCAAATGAGAAATTGGTTAAAAAGATTACCAAAGTAAACCTTCCTACAGATTATGGCGATTTTATATTACATTTATACAAATCAGAAATTGATGACCATCATCATCTGGCTTTAGTAAAAGGTGATGTGACCGAGGGAGACAATATTCTGGTGCGTGTTCATTCCAGTTGCTTAACAGGAGATGTGTTTGGTTCCAGTAGATGTGATTGTGGTAATCAACTTCATAATGCGATGAAAATTATTGATAAAAAAGGTAAAGGAGTTTTACTTTATATGCGTCAGGAAGGACGCGGAATTGGTTTAGCTAATAAAATTTTGGCGTACAAACTTCAGGAAGAAGGAAGAGATACTGTTCAAGCCAATGAAGATCTTGGTTTTGAGGCTGATCTTCGTGATTACGGAATTGGTGCTCAAATCTTAGTAGATCTTGGTCTGTCATCAATAAAGCTCATGACAAATAATCCGAAAAAAATTATTGGCTTAGATGGTCATGGTTTAGAGGTAACGGAGAGAGTTCCTATAGAAATTAAACCGGGGAAATACAATCAATGTTATTTACAAACCAAGCGTGATAAATTAGGTCATTTGTTAAATAATATGTAAAAGTTAGGAGATAAGATGAGTCATAAAGTATTTGAAGGAAATCTATCAGCTGGCGGATTCAAATTTGGTGTTGTTGTCAGCAGATTTAATGAATTTTTAACTGATAAACTATTATCGGGTGCTATGGATTGTTTTAAACGCCATGGTAGCGAGGAAAACAATATTTCTGTTGCTTATGTGCCGGGGGCGTTTGAGATTCCATATGCCGCCGCTAAGATGGCAAAATCAGGTAAATATGATGCTGTGATTTGTTTGGGAGCTGTGATAAGAGGGGATACACCTCATTTTGAATATATCGCCGCTGAATCTTCCAAAGGTATTGCTCGTTTGGCGATTGATACAGGTTTGCCGATAATTTATGGGATAGTAACATCAGATACACTTGAGCAGGCTATTGAACGGTCAGGGACTAAAGCGGGCAATAAAGGATGGGATGCTGCACAATCTGCTGTGGAGATGGTCAATTTATATAAAAGCATGGAGTAATGATGGTTCAATCTCCTCGTCGAATTGCACGTGAATTAGCATTAAAAGGGCTTTATGCTTTTGAAACCGGTCAGGTTGAAGTTGATGAAATAATTGAAAATATTATTGTCGATGATACTCTATCTGAAAAAAATATTAAGTTTGCAAAATCAATATTCCAATTAGTAAATGATAACCGAGTTTGGGCAGATGAGCAAATAACAGCTTTGGCAGATAACTGGGATTTAGAAAGAATCGCCATAATTGATCTAATTATTTTACGTATAGGATTGATTGAACTTGAGAAAATGCCGGATATTCCGGTTAAAGTTGTTCTTAATGAAGCAATTGAATTGGCTAAGACTTTTTCTACCAGCAAATCATTTAGCTTTATAAATGGTATTTTGGATAAATTTGTTCAAATTATGGAAGAAAATAATAAGCTATAAAGAAAAACATAATAGTTTTAGTTTGTGAAAAATCTGGACATAGTGCTTAAATAGAGTATATTTGCTGAATTCAGGAAAATAAGAGAGGAAAAACTGCTCGGATTTTTTATGACAGAATTTATTAACAGAATAAATATTGATAAAACAAATGCTATTATTGCAACTTTGGTCTGGTTGTTTATTCTAATTATCTATAATCTGACACAGGCAATTTCATTATCTTTTTGGGATTGTGGTGAATTTATAGCTTCTTGTTCAATACTTGGCGTACCTCATCCTCCCGGAACTCCTTTATATGTAATGATTGGCAGGATTTTTTCTTTGATACCATTATTTGATGATATGGCTCAAAGAGTAAATTTTCTTTCTGTTTTAAGCTCATCTTTTACTGCATTGTTTGGTTATCTTGTTACTGTAAGAATTTTAAGAAACTGGTTTATATCCAAAGACGATTTATACAGTAAAATTTTAATTTATGCCGGAAGTATCAGTGGATCATTATTTCTTGCTTTTGGGTTAACAAATTGGAATAACTCAGTCGAAGCGGAAGTTTATGGATTATCCATGATGCTTTTCATGGCTATTTTCTGGTTGATATTAATTTATTCAGAAAATAAGGGGAGTAAATTAGCTGATAGGATTATGTTGTTAATCATCTATCTTGGCTTTGCTGGAATTGGGATTCATATGACAACATTTTTGGTTGTACCAGTTGTTGTGTTATTTTTTATTTTAAAAAAAGATGTTGGTAATAAAATATGGTTTGGGTTGGGTCTGTTTTTCTTTGCGGAATTATATTTGATATTTGCGCTATCTTCGCTACCGGGTGAGATTCCATATTATGTTCCGATAACGATGGCTTTTGTCGTATTTATGTTTTTTGTTTTTTCATTTGAACAAATCCCAAGAATTTATATGCATACCATTCTCATTTTTATACTTTCAATTTTTCCCGTAATTGGCAAAGGGATAGAAATGATAACAGGACCAATTGCAGATTCATACTGGACTATAATTAACTACGTCGGTTATATCTCTTCTGGAGCATTAATTCTGTTTGGATTGTTCGTATTATATAAATATTACTCATTAAGAAAAACCGAAGATGCAACTGTTTATTTGATGAGTGGTTTGTTTATAATGGCATCGATAATTATGGTTGTATTATTATTGGTTTTCAAAGGTTATCAAGCCTTCTTAGTGATTTCGGCTTTGTTTGCTCTGATATTACTTGCCGTTTTATGGAAACATATTAATTGGTCAATTCTTATAGCTGTTGGCGGTTCATCGTTGATTGTTTTTGGGATAAAACCTTTTGTCTATGGTATGTTAGTTTCTGCTGTCATTCTTGTTGTAGGTGGATTGTTAAAATATCTTCCGGGGTGGAAAATTTCATTGATGATAATATTTATGGCGGTTGCCGGATTCTCGGTGCATGTTTATATACCAATTCGTTCTGCCGAACAACCAGTAATAAATGAGAATAACCCGTCCAAAGATTTAACTACAACAATTAACTATCTTGAAAGAAAACAATACGGCTCAATGTCTATGACAGAGCGGATGTTTAAACGCCGTTCGGAGTGGGTAAATCAATTTGGAATGCATCGCAGAATGGGTTACTGGGGCTTTTTCAGTGAGCAATATGGTATAAATGGTGTTAAATTTGTTTTTATTTTTTTACTTGGAATTTTTGGAATATGGGAAATAATAAGACGACGGCCTGATTACGGTTTGTTGTTTTTTATTCTGTTTTTAGTGTCATCGGTTGGTTTGATATTATATATGAATTTTGCCGATGGTACACGGAGCGGAATAACCGGCATAGATTATCTTGAAGTGAGAGACCGTGATTACTTTTTTACTCCAGCTTTTGTTTTATTTGGGCTAGCAATCGGAATAGGTTTGTCTGTTTTGCTACAATTTTTAAGAGAATCGGTTCAGTCTTTTGGAAAAGGCACGAGAGGTATTGTAATGTACTCTTCGCTTGCATTATTTCTTTTGCCAACTTTCACAATTGCAAATAATTATTTTTACTGTGACCGTTCCAATAATTATATGGCTTTTGATTATGCTAATAACATTTTAAGTTCTGCAGATAAAGATGCGGTATTATTTACCGGTGGAGATAATGATACTTTCCCTCTTTGGTGTCTTCAGGAAACTTACGGAATTAGAAAAGATGTGAAAAATGTTAATCTGTCACTTGCTAATACAAAATGGTATATTAAACAATTGCAAAATACGATGGGTGTAAATCTTGGTTGGACAGAGAGAGATATTGATAACCTTCGACCTTATAAAACTCAAGACGGAACTATTTTTAGATTGGCTGATCAAGTCGTTGATGCTGTTATTACCAATAATATAGGTGAAAGGCCGATTGAATTTGCAGTTACTACCAGTTCAGGCTCAAGGAAATATTTAGGGAAACCCCTTAAAAACAAACTTCGTTTAAAAGGGATGGTTTATGAAGTTGATACCAGTTTGACATCATTGTTTGTTGAGAAAGAAATATCTTTGGATTTTTATACTAACCCGAATAAATTTAAAGCTCGTGGAATTAATGATTCTACTATCTATAAAAATGAAACCGCATACAGGTTAACCAGTAATTATGCTAATGGGATTTTGGTTACGGCAGATCATTTAAGGCGTGATGGTGATATTAAAAGTGCCGAAATTTTAGCTAAGCGTGCTATTGAGTTAGTGCCCATCTCTACCAATTCGATTGATTATTTGGCTCAATTATATTTACGGCAGGGAAAGGTAGATGAAATCAAAACCTTAATAAATAAATATCCTACTGTTGATAAAAAACAGTTCATGCTCTATTTAGGTCAAGCATATGATGAAAAAGGAGAATCCGAAGAAGCAGTTAAAGTGTTTAATTCAATTTTGGGTATGGATCCTTCTCATAGGGCGGCTTTTGAAGAGATGTTAAGAATATTTTATAATTCCAACCAGCTAAATAATATGGTTACTCTTTTAAAACAATGGTTACGGTTCAATAAAAATGATAAGCAGATAAGGGATTTATTGAATGAGTTTGAAAATGAAATAGCCAAAAAAAATCAGAAAGTGGATCCAGCCCAATAATGAATATTCTTGCTTTGAATTGGAACGACCTCAAGAACCCTTACGGGGGTGGAGCAGAAGTCCATCTGGAAGAACTTCTGAGGCGATTAGTTAAAAACGGACATAACGTTACACTATTCTGCTCAGGTTTTGAAAATTGTTTACCCGAAGAAACAATAGAAGGAATTAAAATTATAAGACGAGGGAATAGATTTAATTTTAATCTTATTGCTCCGTTTCATTTAAGAAAATTAGTTAATAATGAAAATTTTGATATTCTTATAGAAGATATCAATAAAATTCCTTTTTACACGCCTCTCTATTTGGATATTAAGACTTTGGTGGTAGTACCTCACCTTTTTGCAACAACTGTATTTCATGAGACTAATTTTATGTTAGGCAGTTATATTTATTTAGCGGAAAGGCCGATGGTTGCTGTTTATAGTGGGAAAAAATATAATGTGATTTCCCAATCAACTGCCGATGATATTGCTGAGCGAGGTGTGCCTCGTGAAGATATTTCATTAGTACATTGTGGCATTGATGCTGATTTTTATTCTCACGATGCTACATTGGAAAAATATTCAGAACCTACGATTCTTTATCTTGGTCGGATAAAAAAATATAAATCAGTACAACATCTTATTTCTGCTTTTAAGATTGTTAAAGAAGAGATTAACAATGCTAAACTAATGATTGTTGGAGCCGGTGATTACAGTGATGTTTTAAAAAAACAGGCTAAAGAACTAAATCTTGAGAAAAATGTTGAATTTACTGGTTTTGTCAGCAAAGAGAATAAATTGCTGAGGTTAAGAAAAGCACATGTCGCTGTATTGCCATCGCTTAAAGAAGGATGGGGGTTGACCAATATCGAAGCTAATTCATGCGGAACAACAGTTATTGCGGCAAACTCTCCCGGACTCAAAGACTCTGTGAAAGATGGTTATAGTGGGTTGTTATATGAGTATGGTAATATTTATGAATTAGCTGAGAAATTGAAAAAAATATTATCTGATGACATTTACAGAAAGCAATTAGAGCGAGGGGCTATAGAATGGGCGGCTAAATTTAATTGGGATGATGCCGCTAAAGAATTTGAAAAAGTTATATTTGATGTGGTTGGAAATAAATTATGAGTAAAAAAATCAAACGTAGCATTTCGGTTATTTTAGGATTAATTATATCGGGCTTCTTGATTTGGTTTTTGTTTCGAGATATAGATTTTCTGGCTTTGGTAGATATTTTGAAAGAAGCAAACTATTTCTGGTTAATACCTGCTATATTTATGGTAATAGTAACTATGTATCAGCGGGCTTATCGCTGGCATTTCATGGTTTTGCCTATTAAAAGAGTATCTTTTAATAAACTTCTTGCGGCAACATGTGTTGGGTTTATGGCAAATAATGTACTGCCGTTGAGATTAGGTGAGTTTGTTCGAGCATATTCTTTGTCATCGCAGGATAAAGAAATAACCAAATCAGCATCAATTGCGACTATTTTTGTTGAGCGTATGATTTTTGATCTGATTGCCTTATTATCAATATTTGGCGTTATTTTTGTTTTGTCAGATACATTAAAATCCCAGGTAAATGATCATATCCAATTTGGGGTATATGTTGCAATTGGTATTGCCGTAGTTGGAGTTTCCTTTATGTTGTTTTTAGCTGTACATCCGGAACGGGTAGGTAATATTCTGAATAAATTTTTATTTTTTCTCCCTGATAGAATTACTGTAAAAATAAAAGATTTTATTCTAAAATTTGCCCGTGGGTTGGAATTTTTAAAAAGTTATAAAAAAGCAACCCAGGTCGGATTTCATAGTTTTTTAATTTGGTTGCAAATGGGATTTTCTAACCTGATTATATTTGCTATGTTTGATTTTGATGTTCCGATTGAAGCGGGATTAGTGCTTTTGGTAATTGTTTCTATTTCAATTATGGTTCCGTCATCGCCAGGTTTTGTGGGCGTTTATCATGCCGGTGTAGCTTGGTCTTTGTCAATTTACGGTGTTCCAAAAGAGGAAGCCCTTTCATGTGCTCTTGTTTTACATGCCATTCAATATTTGACCATTACAACAATGGGTTTTTATTACCTTAAAAAAGAGCATCTATCGCTTAAAAAGCTTGAAGAAGAAGCTGTTAGCGAAATATAGAATTCACT
>QNAD01000090.1 GCA_003641345.1 Candidatus Zixiibacteriota bacterium
GAATCGGAATTTCCAAATTTTGCTACGGGAATATCTTCACTATATTCGCTTAAGTCTAATTTTATAACAGCCAAATCAGTCATTGGGTCGCCACCAATATATTTTGCTGTAACCTGTTCTTTATTATGCAAAGTGCAAATTATCCGTTCTGCTTTTCCGGCAACATGATAATTTGTAACAACATATCCGTCTTTATGAAAAATAAAACCAGAACCGACAACAGCCTGTTTTTCCAGTTCGCCGGTACGATAGTTTTTTATAACCGGTTGAATATGCACCAAAGCCGGCATAACTTTATTACGAGCTTCATAAACTTTACTTTGCATTGATTGAGCATAAATATTGGAAATGGAAAACATAAAAATTAAAAATAATTTCAAATAGCAATTAGTTTTCATACAGTTTTTATTCCTTTTACTTTTTGGTTTATAACATACCAAAGTTCGAAAAGTTCTATCAAGTTTTTAAATACGTTGAATTATAAAGAAATTAAAATTAGCATGAAACATATAATTATATATTATCAAAAAAAAGCCTGCCAATGGCAGGCTAAATTTGTTGGCAAAGTATCAAAATTAGTCATATCAAGCGGAGTTTAGACATCGATTATTAAATATTCTATTATACTTCGACTCCGCTCAGTATAACATGTGAAATTGTAATTTTATTTTTTCCAGTAAAGATCAACAGAACCAAGACCAACCTCGATAGAAATAATCAATCTATCATCGGCATCATCAAAATCAGGGGATTCGTATAAATCATCATCAATCTCATCGAGATCTTCGTTGTGAAAATCAATTGAGGACAACCAATTGTTTCCTTCGGTTTCGATTCTTACCGAAAGTCCTTTAGGAACAATTATTTTAGCTGAACCAAGGCCAACTTCCAAATTTACTCTTGATTCACCATGATATTCCCCTCCTCGTAAATCAATATCAAACGATCCTACTCCACCAGAAAAATTTAGTTCATCAAAATTTGCGTTACCCATAGATATCATTTCAATCGAGGATGCTCCGGCATCAATATTAATTTCTTTGAGTCTAATTGGATTCGGTTTTGAAAATTCAATAGTGCCTTCAGCGGCTCCAACATCAATTTCCAGATATTCCAAAGCAATACCTCCAAAATCAAACTCAGCATCACAGGCACCAATATCAAAATTTATTTCCGTATTATATTTTGTGGATACAATTATATCCCACAAGTTATCATCAGTATCAATATTATTTTTCCGACGACTTTCGCTTTCAAACGCAAGATAACCGGTTGAACGTTTTACATCATAATCAATTTCATAATCAATTTTACGGGAATCGTATTCTATATCAATAATGGCAATATCGTCAATATCTGCTGACTTTAAATTAAATTCACCTGCTCCCAAATCAGCATCAATAATAACTTTTTCAACTCCTTCTGCTTCTATTGTTTTGGAGATTTTCTCCCACCTTCCAGCAATAGTAACATTTGCCAAAATTAGAATTAGCACCGTAGAGAATATTATAATTTTCTTCATTATAAAACTCCTATTAAAAAGGTATCTATGTTTATTTAAGATTACGATAGGTATAATAAGAAAGTTTCATTCTTCAAATTTATTATTAGGTTCTATTTCGTCTTTGGAACTTGTTGGTATATTTGGGATTGGCGGTGGAGCCGGAACATTTTCATCGCCGTTGATTTTAGTTTGGCTACCCAAACTATGATATGCTCTAAATCCAAGCCTGGTTAGAAAAGCAGTCCCAATTCCTGAAAAAATTGGAAAAGTTGAAATCAATATTGAGATTACTAAGAAAAAAATACCAAAACCTTCTGAGACAGAATCACTTGACCCCATCAAAACAGCAACAATCATCCATAACATCATTAGAATAAGCACGCCAACAATTGAATTTGAGAATGCAGATTTTGAATTGGTTTTAAATCTTGATGAAATTTTTTCTCCGATAATATTACCGAAAGCAATAACGCCCACAAAAATTGCAAATAAATATGCAAGAGGTAAAAGCGGAATTAATACAATTCCAACAATCGTTATAGCAAAAAGTAATATTAAAGCCGGCAATAAGATTAAAAACAGAAATCCCACAAAATATGTTCGAATTCTATAATTCTGCATACATATTTTAAAATTGTCTAATTGCCTTGGCATTAAAAAGGCTACAAGATAAGAAAGTAAAACAAAAAAGATAATAAATGAAGATACTATAATAATCCCATCAATTGAAAACGTGTCAACCAAACCCTCAAAATCTAAGGGATTATTTGTTTCAATAACTTCACCAACAACAACCGCTCCATTTTTCAAAATAATAGTTGGAGCTTCCACACTACCTTCAACTCGTCCGGTATTTGTAATCAGAATTTTATCGGTTAAAGATTTGACGTCCCCTTTAACCCAACCGCGAATAATTACTTTTTCCAAAGCAACTATATCACAATCCACATATTCATCAAACCCAACCTGAACATTTTTTTCAAGTTTGGATATTTTTAATTCATAGACTGCTCTATTTTCAATTTCTTCTTCAGCTTCTAATCTTTCTAAATCCGAATTTTCCTCAATTGATAAATCCTGTTGTCCATGAATAAAAAGGTCTTTGCTAAAATCATAATACCATTGTTCACCGGAAGTATCAACAGCCGCCACTCCTTCATCGTTAAGACGAATTTCAATAAATGTTATATCTGAAATTTCTCTGACAGAGTCCTGAGCAACAACACTTGAAGTGATAACAATAAAAGAAATAAATAAAATTTTTAATAACAAAGTCTTCACTTTACAATCCTATGTAACGAAAAGGCTAATATTGGCTTACTTCAACATCTCCGGTTAAAGATGTCAGAGAAACTTTTGTTCCACCGCCACCGAATTCACCTTCCATACGATTATTATCAATAGATTTAATCGAAACCGGCACGTCAGATTTTATTTCACCAGCTTTTGTTTCAATTTCCAAATATCCGGCAGCAAAAACAGGCACCGAAAAATAAATTGTACCACTGGTAGTTTCAACAAAATAATTTTTATCAGTTGACATTTCAGTTTCAATATTTACGGAACTTGAACTGGTCTTGATATTTATTGAACCTGTCAGCTGTTTTATATCAATCTTTCCCATCTGTGATTTAACTTTAATATCCCCTTCGACCCATTGTAAATCAATTTCCGCATTTTCACAATTAATAGATATGGGACCTCGATTATATTCAATCTTCAAATCTTCTAATGTCCCGCTGGTAATATCAACCGCCCCGTCATGGTCACTGATGAATATTTTCCCTGTCATCGTATTAAAAACCAAATCACATCTGTGTGGAACAGCTATTTTAAAATTGACATCACCATAAGAGTCTTCCCCAACACCGATAAATTTTTTCCAGAACGAACTACTGCGATTTAACATTTTCAAGAAATTTGTACTAATATTTACGTTATCACCATCCTGGTCAACTTTGATTTCAATATGGTCAGCAACTTCTTCAGCTTCGTTTCTATTTGAGGCACGTACTGTTTTGACCGCTTCAACAATTAGCTTGTTATTATTTGATGGAATTACTTCAATAATCCCTCTTGGTATTTCCAGCTCCAGTTTTATTCCCGATTTGACCGATAATATTTTTTGATATTCAAATTGAAATTCATCTGCCTTAGTAATAGTAGTCATCAAAATTATAAGACAAAATATAATAGCCGTTTTCCGAACAAACATATTAGTTACTCCCTGATTTAACCCGTTAAATTCCTTTTAGCTTTTTTTTCAAAAGCTCACGGGCTCTAAAAATTCTGGCTTTAACAGTTCCAACCGGTATATCCATTAATTCGGCTATTTCTTCATATGATTTATCATCCTTATGACGATAAATTATAACCATTTTATATTTTTCCGGAAGTTCTTCAATTGCCCCGGCAATACTAAATCTTTGCTGTTTTCTAACCATGTCATTTTCCGGGTTATATGATTGATCGGCAACTTCTATTTCTACTTTTCCGTCACCTGTATCCAACTCCCTGTCAAGAGAAAGAGCCTTGATTCTTTTCTTTCTCAAAAAATCTATTGAACAATTAGCGGCAATCTTATATAGCCAGGTCGAAAATTTGTATTCTGAACGATAGCTAGCAAGAGAATTAAACGCTTTCATAAAAGTTTCCTGCACTAAATCATTGGCAGTATCCGTATTCCTGACAATTTTACTAATAATATGAAACACCGAAACACGGTATTTTTCATTTAACTTGCGGAATGCCTTCTGGTTACCATTTAAGGCATCGGCAATTATTTTATGTTCGTCATTTTCCAAAGCAGTCTTCTTTTAAATACGCAATTATTATGCACCTGTTTCATAACTTTTAATATAATAATGTCAACTAACAGCTTACAAGCTAAATAAATGAAAATTTCTGCCTAAATTGAACCCCTTCAAGTTTTATTTTGCCAATTAGTGACTCACAAAAAATATTGAATAAATTACATGATCAAAATTCATACAATTTTCAGATAACTTAACTCTAAAAAGAAGCCTTTCCTGTAGAGATGCAGATGGATTGACGTTAAGTACTTTAAGGAAATAAAAATATGACTATCTATGATTATCCAAAATATTATGACGTTGCCTTCTCGTTTAGAGATTATGAACAAGAGGCAAAATTTTTAGATTTTTGCAATCAAAACTTATCTTCTGCCAAAACAAATAAAATCCTTGAAATAGGCTGTGGGCATGCCCCTCATGCCGGAGAATTGAGTAAGTTGGGGTATAAATACTTTGGATTAGATATAAATCAGAAAATACTTAATTTTGCTCGTAATCAGTGGAATCAGATTATAGCTCCAAATCACTTTTTTCAAAAAGATATGATATCTTTTGAATTTGAAGATACTTTTGATTTTATATATATCATGCTTGGTTCTTTATGTACTAATAATGACGCCCAAATGAAATCTCATTTTGATTCAATATCAAAATGTTTAAACAGCGGTGGGCTTTATTTTATGGATTATTGCATTCAATTTGAAGACCCATTAAAATATCAGAATGAAAATGAATATATAATTGAAAAGGATGATATCAAAATACGGTCCAGATTTAATATCCGTTCACTTCAAGGAACTGAGAATCTATTCGAGGAAGCCTGGAACATAGATGTAATTGACAAAGGAATTACCCATTCATTTGAAATGCTTGAAAAAAGCAAAGCAATTTATCCCGATGATTTCCTTGAATTCATAAACAAACGAAAAGATTTCGAAATCATAGGCTGGTTTTCAGAATGGAATCTTGAAAAACCAATTCACAAAGAATCAGAAATTATTCGACCAATAGTAATTTTAAAAAAACTATAAATCAGTAAATTTTTATATTTTCTTAATCTGCTTAATCATAGCCATGTAAGCTTCAATCATAATTTTAGCAGTATAATCAGGACCTGTCAGCTTAAAGAAAACACTTCCCTCTGGAGTTTCAACAATTGAACCAACCAACCTATAATTTTCTTTGTTTTCCGACTTTCCGGTCATAGATCCGCCCATAGAAGATTTATAAATACCGAAAAGAGATAACATATGAACTGTCATACCATCGACATCCAATTCATATTGAATAGCCGCAGTATGCGGGTCACGTCCATCCATTAGAGCCATCTGATTAATCCATCGTTCCAAATTAGAATTAACATCGCCGCCTTGACCCTTGCCAAAATAAAAAACAGTCATTGTAGCTGAATCAGCTTCATTTTCAAGAGGACCAAAAGAATAACTGGCAATTCTCATACCTGAACCGCCATAATCTGTCCATTGCGTAGCTGGGGTAAATTTGATACCGCCAACCTCAACTGGTTTTCCGTTTAAATCAAATGGGATTTCAGATGGAGTATATGTAATTTCCATATTAGCTTTCATTCCACCTTCAGTATTTTGGATATTTGATATCTGACCTTCAACATTTGCTTTTGATAATTGGTCTGTGTTATCTGAAGTTTGTTCCGATTTCTTTTCCGATGAACAACCGACTATCAGAAGTAAAGCTGTGATAAATATAATTATAGTTTTCATTTCATTCCTTTCTTGTTACTAATCAATTAGCCAATATAGTATAACTTTTTTAAATTATTAGCAAGTTGATAAATTATGAATTTATTATCTTGTTGAAATTCTCAGGATCAGTATCACCTTCGGTGTTTATCAAAAGAACTCTGGAATTTTTATTGAACAACTTATCTTTTATATGAGATAGATTTCTGTTTTCAAAAATAGCCAGCAAAGCCGCTAAACCTGTTGCTCCAGACTCACCGGAAATAATTCGGGGATCATCACCAATTGGATTATAAAAGGTTTTCATGCTGTTTTCAGCAAATTTATCGTTTATAGTAAGAAACAATTTATAATTATTTTTTATATATGGGAAGGCTATTTCCGAAGGTGTTCCACAGTTCAAGCCTGCCATTATAGTATTTAAGGAACCTCTGCTAACGGTAATCTCTCCAACATTGTATTTCATCGAATCAAAAACACAGGCTGATTCAGTTGGTTCAACACAAACCAGTGTCGGCATTGATTGTTTATAATATCTATTATAAAACCACCCGGCGGTAGCCGCCAAAGCACCAACCCCGCATTGAATAAAAATAAAATCATTGTCAGACAATTTCTCATTTTCAAGTTGGTCGTCAATTTCTTTAAATAGAGTCGTATATCCAGCTGAAATTAAAAGGGGTATTTCAATTTGATTTTCATAAGATGTATCAGATATAACTTGCCAATCGTTCTTTTTTGCTTCATCAAAAGCCATTTTGACAGCATCATCGTAAGAACCATTAACAAGTATAACTTTTGCTCCTTCTTTTTTTATGCTTTCAATTCGGGCTGTTACTGTATCCGAAGGGATATAAATAACCGCTTTTTGGTTTAATTTGTTTGCCATCCAAGCCACCGCCCTGCCATGATTACCATCGGTAGCTGTACAAAAAGTATATAAAGGCAAAGTTTTCTTGACATTAGGTGAAAACAGGTTTTCCATTTCAACCCCAGTAACCTGTTCATATCTCTTTTTTAAAAATCTATAGATTGCATAAGAAGCACCCAATATTTTAAAAGCATTCAGGTCAAACCGCTGGGACTCATCTTTTACAAATATATCTTTTATCCCAAATTTTGCTGATAATGATTTTAAAGAATAAAGAGGGGTTGGCTTATGTCCATTTATTGAATGGTGAAAATTCAATATATCAGAACTACCAAATAGAATATTCGTCTTTTCGGGAACATGACAAATGTCTCCTAAGTGCTTGTTAAAATGATACTTACACATATCGTCGGTCTGTTCGTTTAATGGTTTCAATCTAATAACATACATAAATACCAAATGAAATTATAATACAAATAATGCGTTTTTGAAATTTATTGAAAGCTAATAATTGACAAAAAGAAGATATGTTCTTATATTTTCATATAAGACTTAATATAAGTACCGCTATTACAACTATTTAGTTCTTGATTATGAAGAAATGACATACCAAACCTCTATTATTTAACTGTATGACCGACAACCATATTAAATTATAGTGAGATAAGGAAAAAATGAAAAAACAAAAAATTTTACTTTTTAGCTTCCTTTTATGTTTAACTTTTACAGTTCCATCGTGGGGACAAATTAGTTCCGGAGGAACTCCGAGAAGTTTCTCAAGAATGGCTAAATCTAATATGCCCACTATTACTACGCCAAATGTCGATGTAGCAAAAATGCTGGCTGAAGATAAAGCCGAAAGCAAATTAGGAATTCCGTTCCGATTTGGAGCTCCTTTTGATGTCAATTACACTCTTGATAATTCCGGCGTTTGGGA